>NZ_JBEGDB010000504.1:0-2686 GCF_043638955.1 Bradyrhizobium sp. 31Argb
CGCGAAACTACTTCGCCGTCGTCGCCATTGCCGCCACTCTGCTCTGGATAAGGTAACTGTCCACACGGCCTAGTGTCGCGTGCGCGGCGAGACGAATTATGCAAGCGATTCCAACGTGATTTGCCCCGTCCAGCCTTGCCGCGAAAAATAAACCGCTTAACCCGTCGGGCAAATCAGTGATTTAACTCCGCGCGTCTCACGGCGGATGAGGGGCGGCTCGCGATCTGTAGCGCGCAATTTCAAATGTCACCCCCGCGCAATTTCAAATGTCACCCCCCGGCGGGCCTCGTATTGGGGAGCCGCGAGGCCGGCGGCGGGGCTGCTTCCCGCTGACCCAGACTGGTTCGGGGGCGAGGGGTTCCAGGGAACCCCAGGCCTTGCCTGGCGCGGATTCAGCGGCTAGGTATCGTCAAGGGTGGGGGCCAATAATTGTCGGAAATTCAAGAACGGGCGCCTATGCGCCACTGGCACTCGATGTCAGTCGAGGCTGCCGGATCATCCACTCACCTGTCGAAACGGATCGCTGGACTGGACGGCATTCGCGGAATTGCGGTCTTGGCCGTCGTCGGATGTCACACATCCATTCCGTTCATGCTTGGTGGCGGCATCGGTGTTGACATCTTTTTCGTTCTGAGCGGATTCCTTATTTCGAGAGTTCTCATTGCTGAATTTATGGCAACAGGCCGAATTGACTTTGCCGGCTTTTACTGGCGCCGATTTCTGCGAATTGTCCCGCCGCTTATCATCCTATGCCTCGGATGGCTTTGCCTCGCGCTGATATTCGACATCTCGTTGCGCTCTCTTGCGCGAGATTTTTCCGTAACCCTCACCTTTATTGCCGACTACACCAGATCACGCGGCGGTATTCCACATTTTCTCGCCCCAACATGGTCCATTTCCGTCGAGGAACAGTTTTACTTAATTTGGCCTTTCGTGGCCATCGGTCTTCTGACATTCATTCGCGCGAGACAGAGTATTGTTTCAATTCTAGTGCTGACTGCAGTTGCGGTTGGAGCGTGGCGTTTTCATCGGTTTGAAACAACGGCACCGGATGATCTTGTCGCTGTCTATGACAGCTTTGACGCGAGATTTGACGCGCTCTGTCTTGGTTGCGCACTTGCGTTCTTGACGGAAGAGAATCTTAGGATAATTGGCAAACTGTGGCCTGCTGCGGTCATTGTAATCGCAGGGTTCATTTATGCATCGGCATGGAATCAACCCTGGATGTACCTCGGCGGCTTTAGCCTTATCGGAATATCTTCTGCTATCCTCATCGCCGCAGTCGCCTCTCGCAGCAGTCCAATGCTAGCTATGACTCTCGACAGCGGCCCCCTGCTTTGGTTTGGAACAATATCCTACTCGCTCTATTTATGGCACTGGCCTCCGCTCCTGATCATGATGATAAAGGGATATTCTGGTTACTCATTGTTGTTGAGTATCCCGATCTCTATCGTGTTGGCAGCGGCTTCGACGAGACTTGTCGAACGTCAGGCGACCTTGTTGAAACCGATGGGTTCGCGCTCGATCAGGATCGTCGTCAGTCTAGTGGTTCCGGTCCTATTTGTGATCGGCGTTCTATTCGTGCCGCCAAGCGTCCATCGATAAACGGACCTTCTTATTGCGTGCAGAATTCGGTGATAATAGCGAACCCCGAGGACCCACCGCCACCTGTAACAGCCGCCACAGTCGTGTCGGAAGCGGCGGCGCCGCCGCCCGATCCGTAGTTTCGGGCGGCGTTACCGTTGGCAGCATTACCATTTGCAGTATTACCCATGCCGCCGCCACCAAAGAAGCTAGAACCGCCAGCTCCATTCGGTGTTTTTATGGTTTGACTGGTCGAATACATTCCAGATGCGCCAGGGGCGCCAGCCGCGGCGACATCTCCGGTACCCGGTGCTCCACCATTCCCGCCGAAACCGACTTGCGAACCATTTCCAGAAAAGCCACCTGCACCGCCGTTAGCTACGCATAGAGTTCCGACGCTGGTGGTACCACCCGCAATTCCGTTCTCCGACCCCGGACCACCTGCGCCGCCCGCACCTACGGTCACCGTCTTCGATGCGCCAATTGCTGAGGCAGTTGCCATTAAGCGTGAATAGCCGCCACTACCGCCGCCCCCTCCGCTAAAATATTGGCCGCTTGCGCCTACAGCACCGCCACCACCTCCACCGCCGCCTACGCATTCGATAATGCAATAGAGCATTCCGACAGATGGAGTGTATGTACCACTAGTTGTGAACTTCTGCACTTTCACAACACCGATCGCTCCGATGTTGCCCCGCGCCAGTGCGGCGTTCGCCACATCGGAAAGATTGTTCGCTGACGACAAGTCGCCGCTGCCCTTCTGCGCCACCTTGATCCATTTGCCTGCAGCCAGATCTGTCGCGAACGTTCCCGATGTGTGCGAGGCCAAGCAGACATAGGTTTCGCCGGCCTGCACGACTGCACTGGCAGGCGGACCGGCGGTATAGGCTGTAGTCGTCACCCATGCGGTGGGTGGGCTCCACGCGGCGGGTCCAGTATCGCCCATCTCGCCTTTCTCCGACAGCACCAACCAATAGGTCGCGTTCGGCGGTGCCTGGTTCGTGTTTGGGGCGATCGCAAGGTACGTGTTCGCCGTCGAGACCTTTGAGACAAATTGAAGGATTTTGCGGAGGGAGGATTTCTGGTTCATCGTAGCCACCAG
>NZ_JBEGDB010000505.1:0-2613 GCF_043638955.1 Bradyrhizobium sp. 31Argb
CAGCGATCCGATCACCTCAAAAGCTCTTGTGCCACGGGGGCCGTCCACATATGGGTCCCGGCTCAAGGCCGGGACGAGACTGGTGTAAAACGGAGCGGCAGTTACGGCCTTGTCGACATGTTACTTGGCGGGCCGACGTTACGGATCGGCTCGGCCAAGCGCGCGAATTCGCAGAGCAGCGATCGCGTCCGGCGAGGATCAATCACCTCCTCGACCCAGAACTTCTCGGCCGAGCGGAACGGCGAGCGCAGCTTGTTGAGGCGGTCCTCGATCTCCTTCAGCTTCGCCGCCGGATCGGGCGCGGCCTCGATGTCGGCGCGATAGGCCGCCTCGATGCCGCCCTCTAGCGGCAGCGAGCCCCAATAGGCCGACGGCCAGGCGTAGCGCATCGAGAAACGGTTGGCGGGCTGGTGCACCACCCCGGCGACGCCGAAGGCGTTGCGTACCATGATCGTGCACCAGGGCACGGTGCTCTGGTTGACCGCCGCCATCGCGCGCACGCCATGGCGGATGGTCGCGCTCTTCTCCGCCTCCAGGCCGATCATGAAGCCGGGGCAGTCCATGAGGTAGACCACCGGCAGATGGAAGGTCTCGGCAAAGTCGACCCAGCGGACCACCTTCTGGCAAGCTTCCGCGGTCCACGAGCCGCCATAGTGGAAGGGATCGCTCGCCAGCAGCAGCACCGCCCTGCCCTCAAGGCGCGCCAGGCCGACGATGATCGGCTTGCCGAAATTGGCACTCACCTCGAAGAACGAGCCCTTGTCGACGACCGCCTCGATGATCGGGCGCATCTTGTAGACCTGCCGGCGGTTGCGCGGCACCGCCTTCATCAGCGATTCCTCGGCTCGCTCAGGGTCGTCGCTGCAGGGAACGGTCGGCGGCAGCTCGAACACCGATTGCGGCAGATAGGACAGGAAGCGCCTCGCATACTCGAACGCCTCCTCCTCAGTGTCGACGGCCTGATCGATCGCGCCGGCGCGGGTCTGGATGTCGGCGCCGCCGAGCTCCTGTTTGGTCAGATCCTGTCCGAGCCGTTTCACCACCGGCGGGCCCGCGACGAACATCGCGGAGCTCTTCGTCATCACCGAATAATGCGTCGCCGCCAGGCGTGCCGCGCCAAGACCCGCGACCGAGCCAAGCCCGAGACCGACGACCGGCACGCGCGCGAGGTTGGCCGTCGTGTACCAGTACCAGCGCGTGCCGCCGACGCCACCCGGCAGGTTGGCGGCGCCGCGCGTCTCGATCGTCTTCACCGAGCCGCCGCCGCCGGAACCTTCGATCATGCGGATGATCGGCGACCGGAAATCATGCGCCATCTCCTCCGCCATCAGCGGCTTGGCGGAAATCGATGCATCGGCCGAGCCGCCGCGCACGGTGAAGTCGTCGCCGACTACGACCACCGGACGGCCGTCCACCTTGGCGCGGCCGAACACGCAGTTCGCCGGCGTTAGCTGCTTGAGCTCGTTGTTCTCGTCATATTCGGCGATCCCGGAAATGGCGCCGATCTCGTGGAAGGATTTCTGATCAACAATCTTGTCGATGCGCTCGCGAACGGTAAGCCGGCCTTGATCGCGCTGTCGTTTGACCTTCTCAACGCCTCCCATCTCCCGCGCGAACGCTTCGCGCCGGGCGAGTTCGTCGAGTTCCGGCTTCCAGTTCATTCCTTTCCTCCGCTTTTATGATCTTGTTATGGTTCACGGCTGCCGGAATGGATTTTCTCTCGATCCGGTTGTTGAAGATGCTGTTGTCGGCGCCTTCGAGCAGGCTGGCGAGTGCGGCACCGAGCTGCACCATTTGCGGCGCGACTTCCTTGTGCAGCCGCTTCTCGTCATACATCGCCGACAACAGGCCGATCGTCGCGACGACATAGGTCTGATATTGCGGCGACCATAGCGGCACTGCAACGCCGTTGATGTGCGGACTCCAGAGACCGCAGGCGACGACATAGCCGTGCTCGCGCAAGTGGCGACGATTGCCCTCGATGCGCGGCTTGAGCAGCTTCGCGCCTTCGGGAATCTCACGCTCCATCTCCGCGATCAGGGGGTTGCCGACCTCGGGCTCGAGCGCGGCCGTATAGGCATGGCCCGCGGCGGTGGTCGCCATCGAGATCCGGCTGCCGGTGACCTCATGCAGGCCGAGCGCGTTCGCCGAGCGCGCGTATTCGAGATACACGAGCTGGAAGCGATCGGGAATGACGAAGCCGACCGTGCCGGGCAATTGATCGGCGACGTCCTGCAGACGCTGACGGATCAGGTTGCGGAGCTGCAGGCCCTTCATCATCGCGGTGCTCATCGCCACCGCGCTCGGACCTATCCGATATTTCTGGTCGCGCGGCAGATGGACGAGCTGGCCCATCCGCGTCAGCGTGTGCGTGAGCCGCGACACTGTCGATCGCGGCAGGCCGCAACGATTCGATATTTCGAGATTGCCGAGCCGCGCCTCATGTCCCTCAAAACATCGGAGGACATCAAACGCGCGCGACACGACCTGGATCACGTCGCCCTCGCCTGCGAGATCGCTGGCGAGCATTCCTTGCCGGCTAGGCCGTGTGGACTCTTGGGATTCTCAAATCAGATTGAACGTGATTCAAGGCTTTCTTTTAGGAGGAAGCCT
>NZ_JBEGDB010000506.1:0-2603 GCF_043638955.1 Bradyrhizobium sp. 31Argb
ATCATGCGCTCCGTCTATCAAACGGAGCAGCCCCTTCCAACTAAGCACGTGGTCCCACAATCGGGGTCCATTTCAGCGGCCCTCCTTGGTCAAGCGGTCATGGACCTTGTGCAGGTCGACCATCAGCGCGGCATCTTCCTCCGGCGTCCAGGACATGACCTCCGTTTCGACGTGATAGGCGAGGATGGCATAGAGCATCGGTACCTCTCGTTGCTGGGTGGCGAGGCGAAGGACGTCTCGGGTCGGCCGAATCCGACAAATCGTCGTGGCCGGGTTACCCTTTCTGAGCCGCCGCGTCCTTCATTTTTGTGCACGATGGCCGCTCGCGCCTTGTTTTGGCCGCAAGGCGGGAATTCAACAGGCGAGCTAAAGTGTAAGCGTGTTCTGAGGTGTCCTTATGGTGGCACTTGCGGAGACTGCTCCTTCTGATCTGGTCGACGAGCTCACCGCGCATGCGGTTGCCAGCATCGAGACTGCCGATCATTTCTCTTTGCCCTTCCCACATATTGTCTTCCGCGATTTCTTCCCCGCAGATTTTTACCGGGATCTGGTACGGAGCGTTCCCACCGAAGGATATGATCCGATCACCGGCACAGGCACCCGTCTGGCGCTGCGCCTCTATGGCGAGAACGTTGAGAAGATCGATCCGTCACTGCGACCCGCATGGGCTGCGGTGTCGACCATGCTGACCTCGACCGAGGTCGAGCGCGCGGTCCGGAGCAGACTGCATGACGGGCTCGAGATTCGTGCTCGCGGCGACAAGGTGCCTCGCCCCGACGATCTGAAGCTGGTCGCGAAGCCGGTGGTCTACTGGGACAGTGACGGCTACCAGATCAAGCCGCATCCGGACACACGCAAGAAGGTTGTGACGATGCAGCTCTATTGCCCTGCCGACAGCAGCCAGGAAGCGCTCGGCACGACGCTTTATCGGGCTTCCCTCAGAGGCCTGTTTCACGTCGGCTCCTATTGCCTCGAGCCTGTGAAAACCATCCCCTTCCTGCCCAACCTCGGCTACGCGTTCGTGGTCCTGAAAGCTTATCACTCCCTGACAAAGATGAGCTGGCACGGCCGCCCGCCCATCAAGACCGATCGGCCTCGGATATCCATCCTCAACACCTTCTATATGAGTGAGGATGTCGGCTTCTGATCGTTTTGCCGGAGGCTCACCAGCCAAGCCTTTCGTGCAGATTTGACTGCACGCGAACGTGCATGCAACACGTTGTTTCGTCGTGCTTTTTGGTGCTGAGCGATGGAGCGGGTGAAGGGAATCGAACCCTCGTATTCAGCTTGGAAGGCTTTGGGCGGCTGAACACTTTCAATGCCCGTTCGGACAAATCGCCTCAAAATCCTTCATTGCATGCAAACGGCTTTTTCGCCTTGTCCGAACAGACGACGGGTGCGGCATGCCGGTAACCGAGGTCTGGACATACTGCCGCCGTTGCCGCGCCAAGCTTGCGGAGCCGACCGAGAATCCGCGCTCGTCGTTCTGCTGTCGAGGCTGCTATCGGATGTTTTTCGCGGCCAAGTGTCTGGTCTGCGAAGGCACCATGAAGCGCAACGCGGGAAACCAGGTTGTCTGCTCCCACCCTGTATGCAGGACCGAGTTCCAGTCACTCAAGCGTCACGGCGTTCTGGGAAGCTTTGCAGGGCCAAAAACTGCGCAAGTGGGCAAGGGGTAGCGCTCAACCCCGTTCTGCTTCCGGAATCACTGAAAATACAGAGGGGCGCGAACGCGTCGAAAGCGACCGACCCTGCCGTATCGCGGCGGGTTCAGCGCTGCCCCCCGTCCAGTTCCGACTGGTCACCGTCGGAGCCGCCTTCGGAAACTGCCCCTTCGAACAAGACCGCAAGCTCAATAGGCGCCACTGGCTCGACGCCGAGCGTAACGAGATCGAGGCGGGCGGCTACTTCGAGGATACCGAGTGGCGCGCGGCGGCCAGCTCTGACGCAGTCGGATGTTTCATCGCCAGCCGTGAGAGCGCGAATGGATGACATCCCCGCTCATTCCCGAGATCCTGCTCATCGAGAGGAGTTGGGGTGGCGCCTTTTTCCCGAATTCACCGCCGCTCATACTCGAGCAGCACTACGAGCAACGCCTCCCGCGGCAAACGGAAGGCGTTGGAACTTGGGCGTCGAAATCTTTGGAAGGACTCGATCATGCCATTTGTGTGCAAACAAAGCAAGCGCGTTGTGAGCTGCCCCCTCAATCTGAGGGCCAGCGATGGCGTATTATTGGGACAGCCAGACCGAGCGTGACCGGCCGCCAGGATTCCACTGGCGTTCGAGCGGATTATCCGAGGCGCTTGGGTTAGACCCGGCCGATCGCGCGCTCGAGTCGCTGCTCACCGAGGCATGCTTGGCTGCTGAGGACGGCTGCGCGGTCTCGTATTCTCGATCCAAAGACTTCTATGCCGGCATCGGCCGATATCACGGCACGGGTTGGAGCTATCGCCGCGTTTTGCGCAGCGCAGCCGAAGCGACAAGGCTTGGGCTAATTCGAGACTACCGCGTTCCTCCCGGAAATCGCGCTATCCGATTCACACATTTTTGAGCCTCAAAGTGGTGCCGTATTTGATGCGACGGAAGGCTTCGAGGCCCAGGCG
>NZ_JBEGDB010000507.1:0-2590 GCF_043638955.1 Bradyrhizobium sp. 31Argb
GATCAATCGACAACTCTCTGGGTGGATCCTTCCTCCACTGGTAATACGCGCCGTCGGGGCGCACCGTAGGGCTTCACGTAGGCTGGCGGCATCATGCGGACCAAATGGCCCAGCGCTGCGATCTCGCGCGCCCAGTGATGTGCACTCGCACAAGCCTCCATGCCCACCAAGCAGGAGGGGAGCCCTCGAAAGAACGGCAGCACCTGCGACCGTCGCAACGTGCGGCGAACCAAGACTTTCCCGTCTTCGGCGATGCCGTGAACTTGGAAGATCGACTTGGCCAAATCCAACCCCACTGTGATAATCTTCTCCATGGAACGGTCCTTCCTTTGTGGCGCCTCTCTACGCGACCACGTTAGGCACTTTTGATGCCGGTTCGAAGGGCCGTTCCACACCATCACTTTTGATGCAGTTTGAGGGATGTCTGGCGCTTTGATTGGAGGAGAATCGACGCCATGCAGCAGGCACTCCACCGCTCCAGTTTGGTGCCGCGTGGGTTTGTTGTAGAGAGTGCTTACTACGAGGGTGATAAGGCGATTGTTGTGGTCCGGGCTGCCGGATGCATCGGCCTGTGTCCGTCGTGCGGAACGGTTTCCCGACGTGTCCATAGCCGCTATCGACGCCGCGTGACCGATTTGCCGCTCTCAGGTCGGATCGTCCAGCTCCTGGTCACCGCTCGTCGCTTCCGCTGCGATGCGGTTCTGTGCGGGCGCCAGATCTTCACCGAGCGTTTCGCCGGAGGCGTACTGGCACCATCGGCGCGTCGCACGGCGAGGCTGGACTCCATCGTACATCACCTCGGCTTGGCGCTTGGTGGTCGGCCGGCGGCAAGCTTTGCAAAACGGCTGACGCTGCCGGTGAGCAAAGACACGCTCCTGCGCGTGGTCCGACGCCGCAGCCGTCCATCGGCTGACCCGCTCAAGGTCATCGGCATTGACGATTGGGCATGGCGGCGCAATCACCGGTACGCCAGCATCGTCTGCAACTTGGAACGGCGCCGGGTAGTCACTCTGCTGCCGGATCGTGAGCCCGCGACCGCCCAAGCGTGGCTCGCTGCTCATCCCACGATTGCGATCATCGCCCGTGACCGAGGCGGCGGATATGACGAAGCCGCGGCCAAGGCCCTGCCGCAAGCAGTCCAGGTCGCCGACCGCTGGCATCTGATGGAGAACGCCAGTCGAGCCTTCCTTGATGCCGTCCGCAAATCGATGCGACAGATTCGCACCGTCATCGGTGCAACGACGATCGATCCCGCACTTCTCACAGCCGCCGAGCGCCTCCAGTACGAGGGCTATCTACGCCGCGAAGAGACCAATGCGACTATCCTGGCTCTGTCGAAAAACGGCGTCCCCATCAAGCAGATCGTGCGCCAAACCGGCAACAGCAGAAAGCTGGTCCGACAAGTGATCCGCGGCGAGCGCACGGATGTCTTCCGGACCCGGCAAAGTTCGTTGGATCTGCATTTGCCGTGGCTCGACGACCAGTGGGCGTCCGGTTGTCGCAACGGGGCCGAACTTTGGCGCCGTTTGAAGGCACGTGGCTTCAGAGGTTCGCTCCGCGTCATCAGCGAGTGGGCGACCCGCAGACGACGAGCGGAAAGGGCCGACACACAAAACCTTCAGAGGATTCCATCAGCCAGAACGATCGCGCGCCTGATGACAGTCGGCCGGGACTTGCTTACGAAAGCGGAGACCGTCACGATCGCGGCGATTGAAGCTGGCGTGCCAAACTTAGTCGAGGCACGCGAGATCATCGCCGAATTCCACCTGATGATCCGGCGCAAGACCGAGGCGGGCTTCATCCCGTGGATCGAGCGAGCCCGAGCTAGTCTCGTCGCCTCGTTTGCCGGCGGCGTCGCCAGGGATGAAGCGGCGGTCCGAGCAGCAATCACTTTGCCCTGGTCTAACGGCCAGACCGAAGGTCAGATCACGCGTCTCAAGCTCGTGAGGCGTCAAATGTATGGCCGCGGAAAGATTGATCTGCTTCAGGCCCGATTAATCGGCGCAGAATGAAGGGGCTGCACCAAAATTGCGTCAGAGCCCAAAATTGACCCCCTAAAGGTTGGTCTGTTGCGCTGCCTGCTTCGTAACAAAGCAGGTGGTGGAGGATGCTGGTCGTGGAGACGATTGCGCGGATTCGGCGCGAGCACTTCATCAAGGGCAAGACGATCAAGGAGATCGCCCGTGACCTGAAGGTATCACGGAACACGGTCCGGAAGGTTCTGAGGTCGGGAGAGACGTCCTTCGAGTACGAGCGGCAAGTGCAGCCGCGGCCAAAGCTCGGACGATGGGCAGTCGAACTTGACGGGCTGCTTGCGGCGAACGTGGCCAAATAGGCTCGTATGGGCGGCGCGAGCGCCAGAACATCGGGCGCCGCCGCAATATCGGAATCCTGGCCCGGGGTCAGATGCAGGACGACCGGCCGGCAGAGCGGATCGCTCAGCGCATGGATCTTTGTCGTCCGGCCTCCGCGCGAGCGACCGATCGCCTGATTGTGCTCCCCCCTTTTCCACCGCTATCCGATTCACACATTTTTGAGCCTCAAAGTGGTGCCGTATTTGATGCGACGGAAGGCTTCGAGGCCCAGGCGC
>NZ_JBEGDB010000508.1:0-2565 GCF_043638955.1 Bradyrhizobium sp. 31Argb
GAACCGCCGGATACGGACCCGTACGTCCGGTGGTGTGGGAGGGGCGAAGCCGCGAGGCTTCCCCCTATCCCGATCGCCCCGGAATGACAGCGGTGAGTGGAACAATCACGCACCATCCACCCACCCGATCTTCTCCCGCAAGAACCCAAGTCCCAGCGCCATGAACGCGGCGCGTTCCTTGTTGTCCTTGCCATAGCCGTGGCCGCCGGCGGCGGGCTCGTAGAGATGGGCCTCATATCCCATTGCCTGCAGCTTGGCGGTCATCTTGCGGGCGTGGTCGGGATGCACGCGGTCGTCGCGGCGCGTGGTCGCGATCAGGATCGGTGGATATTTCTGGCCCGGCTTCGCTATGTGATAGGCGGAATGGGTTTGCAGCCAGGCCCATTCCTCGGGCTTGTCGGGATCGCCATATTCGGCGATCCAGCTCGCGCCGGCGAGCAGCCTGGTGTAGCGGCGCATGTCGATCAGCGGGATGGTGCAGAACAGCGCGCCGAATCGTTCGGGGTAGCGCACCAGCATGTTGGTGATCAGGATGCCGCCATTCGATCCGCCTTCGGCCGCGATCCGCTCGGGCCGCGTGACGCCGCGCTTCGCCAGATCGGCGGCGACGGCCGCGAAGTCGTCATGCGCCAACCGCTTGCCCGCATAGCGGCCGGCGTCGTGCCAGCGCGTGCCGAACTCGCCGCCGCCGCGGATATTGGCCTCCACGATGGTGCCGCCGCGCTCCAGCCACAGCTTGCCGAGCGCGGGGTTGTAATACGGCTTCATCGCAAGACCGAAGCCGCCATAGGCGGTCAAGTGCACCGGCGCATCGCCGGTCTCGGTCGCCGGGCCGGTCTGCACATAGGGGATGCGTTCGCCGTCGACGGAGATGGCCTCGTGCTGGGTCACCACGAGTCCATCCGCGTTGAACGTCCTCGGCGCCTGCTTCAGCACCGTAGGCGCTCCGACCTTCTCCATCAGCATCAGCGAGGACGGCGTCAACGGGTCCTGCACATTGGCGAGCAGGTCGCCCTTGCTTTCGGAAATATGGCTGTCGAGGCGCCAGACATCGACGACGCCGATCCCGGGCAGCCCTTCGAGCCGCTCGCGCGTCCAGCCGCCAGCCGATGGCGTGCAGATCTCGAACACCGGCCGCAGTTCATCGAGGATCGACAGCACCAGCCGGCCCTCGGTCCAGAAGAAGCCTTGCAGCGCCCGCCGCGGCTCCGGCTCGAACACGACGGTGAAGTCGCGGCTGCCTGCGAGGAAGGCTGACAGCGACATGCCGAGCACCGTATCGGGCGCATAGGTCTTGCCTCCGATCGTCCACGGCTCGCGCAGCTTGACGACGAACCAGTCCTGATAGGCGAGCAGCCAAATGCTGGTGGGCAGATCGAGCTTCGTCTTCGTACCCGTCTCGTCGCCCAGCCAGGCACTCAAGTTGAAGAAATCGAGCCGGTCGACGAACCACATCCGTGGGACCGGCCCGGAATCATCGAGTTGAGCGGATGCGCTCATATGGTCGGCCGGCACCTCGAACACCACCGGCGCGCGTTCGGCGGCCTCGCCGCGGCGCCACAGCCTGACAGTCCGGGCATAGCCCGATGTGGTCGCCATGCCCTCGCCATAGGCGCTCGACAGCAGCAGCGTGTCGTCGTCGACCCAATCGACGCCGCCCTTCGCCTCCGGCAGCATGAAGCCATCGGCGACGAAGCGCTTCGCCTCCATGTCGAACTCGCGCAGCATCACCGCGTCGCTGCCGCCGCGCGACAGGCCGAGGATCGCGCGCCGATCATTTCCCGGCCGCATGGACGTCCAGTTCAAGAGCCAATCCTCGCCTTCATCGGCGGCAAGCTGGTCGACGTCCAGGAGGATTTCCCAGTTGTGATTGGCTTTGCGGAATTCCCCGAGCGTCGTGCGCCGCCACAGGCCGCGCGGATTCTGCGCATCCGTCCAGAGATTGTAGAGTAGCCCACTGCGCCTGGTGACATAGGGAATGTTGTCCGGCCGGTCGAAGATCGCGACCAGCGCGTCGCGATCGGCGGCAAATGACGTGCCGGTGAATTTCTCTAGCGTCAGGGCGTTCTGCCGCTCCACGAATTCCAGCGCCCGCGCGCCTTCGATCTCCTCCAGCCAAAGATAGGGATCGTCATCGGGCGCAACGATCGTCGGCCTGTCGTCGATGGTCATCGTGAGAACTCCCGGGGTCACGGTCCCATCGATGTAGGCACTCGCACCTGCGCTGTCCAATGGGCGCGCCGCTCGCGCCAGCAACACCGCCCGCGTCATTGCGAGCGCAGCGAAGCAATCCACGCCTCCACTTGCGGCGCTATGGATTGCTTCGCTGCGCTCGCAATGACGATGTGGATGCTTTGGGTGCGACATAACAACCCGACGGGCAAATCACCAAAAGTCTGTCCAGCCGTCGCGCGAAAAACATTCTGCTTTCGCCGTCGGGCAAATCAGTGATTTAACTCCGCGCGTCTCACGGCGGATGAGGGGCGGGTCGCGATCGTCACGAACGTTGCGGTGGGATGCGGTGGACGCGATGCGTGTGACTGACGAGCACGCGCAGTGCGGACG
>NZ_JBEGDB010000509.1:0-2546 GCF_043638955.1 Bradyrhizobium sp. 31Argb
GAATCGGGAGACACCCGAAGAATCCAATTCGCTCCGCTATGCAATACCCCCTAAGGCCATATGCGATTCCCCTAGTGTCGACCGGGAGTGCGACGGTGTTGACGATGAACAACACCGTCGTCAACACGATCGACTATCGCAACACCGGCATCATCTTGCGGGTTTCGCCGCGCATCAGCGTCAATGGCAATGTTCGGCTCGACGTCGAGCAGGAGATCAGCAACGTGCCCGCAGCCAGTGCGAACAGCCTGACGCCGACGGTGTCGGAGCGGCGGGTCAAGAGCCAGATCTCGGTGGCGAACGGTCAGACCGTGCTGCTGGCGGGCCTGATCAGCGAACAGCAGAACGGCACCCGCAGCGCCATCCCGGTGCTTGACCAGATTCCGGGCCTTGGCGATGCCTTCGGACACCAGAGCAACAGCACCCAGCGCACCGAGTTGATCATCTTCATCCGCCCGCAGATCATCCGCGACGGCTCCGATGCTCACGTCGTGGCGGAAGAACTCCGATCGAAGCTGCGCGGCAGCATTGCCACGACTCCGACCAACGCCGCAATCACGACCAGCTTCCATTGAGCAGGACAGAGAATGCTGAGCATCCGCGCCGCGCGCCGATTTCTCCTCGCGCTGCTGGCCGTTGCTCTTTCAACTGCCGCCGCGCCGGTCGGCGCCAGCAGTCTGTCGCGCGGGACCGCTGCGTTCCATCGCGGCGACTACATTCGCGCGTTCCGAGAGCTTGCACCGCTGGCCGAACGCGAGAATGCAACCGCGCTCGGCCTGCTCGGCTTCATGTATGAGCACGGCTTCGGCGCGCCGCAAGCCTATGACGCCGCCGCCGATCTCTATGCCCGCGCTGCCATTCAGGGCAATCCATTCGCGCAAGCCATGCTTGGCCTCTTGTACGACAAGGGCCACGGCGTTCCGCAGGATTTCGTCCTCGCCTATAAGTGGCTCAATCTCGCGGCGGCGCGAACCAGCGGGCGCGAGCGGGATGCCTATGCACGGTTCCGCAACGCAGTCGCGTCAAAGATGTCGACCGATGAGATCGTGATCGGCCAGCGGCTGGCGCTGAACTGGGCGCCGGCGTTTCCTGCGCCCGCCCTGCGACTGTCACACTAAGGTTGGCTGAACGCATCCGCTGCGCCGTCCGTCTCGTGAAGAGACGGGGCCGCGCTGCCGACCGTGTCACAGAAGCGTCAAGCCTCCGTCAGCCCGTCGCAATGGGTTGCGATTTGTGACAGGATTGCTACCGTTGCATGTCAGTTCGACTACGCGGGAGCAGGGCCCATGAGTATGGAGTGGCGGGCGCGGCCAAATCCAGTGGTTCGCTGGTGGGGTCTGTTGGCCCTTATCAGCGGCGCCAACATCGCGCTTTGGTTCTTGCTGTACGGCGAGTTTCACAAAGTTCCCTCGGGCGGCCTAGTCAGCAGCTCCAGCACCCAGTCCATGTTCCTGCTGTCCGCGGCCTATGTCTTTGGCTGCGCATTCAGGTCGCTGCTGCCGCGCGCGGACGTTCAGCGGATCTGCCTGGTCGACACCTGGCTATCGAGCGTCTTCGTTGGCCGATCGGTGGCGACCGTGGCCGAGATCTGCTTTGCGGTGCAGTGGGCGATCATCCTCAACCAATTGGGCGGGATGACCGGCGCGGACACCACGTTGAACGCCGCGCAGTTGATCGTCCCCCTGATCCTCATTGCCGAGTGCTTCTCATGGTACGCCGTGGTGTCCACCAACTATCTGGGCAATGCCATCGAGAACTCGATATGGGCGATCGCCTTCTTCGTTGTGGGGGTTGGCCTTTGCCGGCTGCTGCCTGAATTCAACGGTCCGGTTCGCATCGCCCTCATCGTCGCGATCGTGGGAATTGCGGGTTATCTGGCCTTTCTCATCACGATCGACGTGCCGATGTATTTGAGCCGATGGCAGGCCGGTCTTGCCGATGGCAGCAAGCTTCTCGGTTTTCTCGAGGGGCTCCACGACGTGAGCACGCGCTGGGTCGTGACGCACGATTTCGAGCATTGGAAGGACGAGATTGCCTGGATGTCGCTTTATTTCAGCGCGGCCGTCTGGGCCAGCCTCGCGCTTTGCGTCGCCTATTCGCTCGACGGTCATCTGCCGCAATATCGCACCGAGGCGGCGGCCGCGAACTGCCCGGCAGCGGTTTGCAGCTTGCCGCAAGGTGCCCGCGAGGACAGATATTTTCGTGTGGCTACGCGCCAAGGTGAGGACGGCGACGGCGAGCGACTGTCGTCCCTGCGAAGGCAGGGACCCATAACCACAGGGAGTTGTTGTGGCGCGAGCAAGCGGTTGCAGCGGAGCACATTACGAAATCCTGTGGTTATGGGTCCCGGGTCAAGCCCGGGACGACGTGGGGAGAGGTTCGGATTCAAATTTCAAACAGCGTGAGGATGTGAGTCCGCCTTCTCGCGGCGCGTTGCGTCCGAGCTTTGCGTCTCGTTTCACCCTCTTCTCGAACAGAGGGCGCAGGGAAAGCCGGGTGCCGGTTGCACCCGTGGGTCCCGTGCAACAAAAAGCACGGGGGTAGGA
>NZ_JBEGDB010000050.1:0-39613 GCF_043638955.1 Bradyrhizobium sp. 31Argb
GCGCCGTTCCGCACCACGACGCGCCATGTCGGCCTCGGCCTCGCCGCCTGCGATTGCCTGACCGACCAGGTGCTGCCTGACCTCGCGCAGGCGGCGCGCCCTGATCGCGCAGCAGCGCTCGACCCGCGCCCCTGGGACGGCGCAATGGCCATCCCAGGTGCTGCCCGCAAGCGCCGCCTTTTGATGCCGATGACGCGGGGATTGTCGTCGGAACACTGCAACGTCTGCACCACACGCCGGCAGCATTCCGCTGCTATTTGACGATCCGTTCACCCACAAGCCTGTTACGGAGTCTTCCATGTCCGACGCCACGATCACCAAACTGACGCTCGACAGCCTGCGCGACCTGTTTCAGCTCGCCGGCTATCGCGTCGAGACCCTGACCGATCCGGTCGCCAACATCTCCTATCTGCGCTCCGGGACCAACGGGCTCGCGTTCGACGTCCGTCCCGGAAACCGGATCGCCGGCGACGAGCAGAGCTTCATCGATGTCGCCCTCATTGCCGTGCTGCAGGTGCAGGGCGAACTGCCTCTCGACCTGGTCAACCGCTGGAACGCAACCCGCCGGTTCGCGCGCCTGCAGTTGAGCCCGCCGTTCCTCGCTCTGTCGCTCGATTTCTCGCTGGCGGGCGGCGTGACGCAGAACAATCTGCGGGCGCAGATCGAAATCTGGGATCACCTGGTGCAGCAGCTCGTGGCCTATCTGCGCGAAGAACTGGCCAGTCTGGCAAAGGCCAAGGCGCCGAATGCGCCCGCTGCCAGCACAGCCTTGCCGACGCCGGCGGCGGATCGCGATCGCGTCGCCGAGACCGATCTGCCGCACACGGTCCAGTAGGCCGCGCCGCACGCGGATGAAGGCCGCTATCCATACCGGCGGAAGCCGCATCTTGTGGCGACGACGGGGCGCGCGGGCGCTCGGCGTCGCGCTCGGCGCGCTTGCCGTATTGCTCGGGGCCAAGCCAATCTCGGCGAAGGCCGCAACCGACGTGGATGGCAGGTTGAACGCCGCCCAGGCGCCGGCGGCCTGGCAGGACTTCGCCAAGCGCCTGCAGCTTCGATTGCAGGAGCGGCTGGCGTCGGACTCTACGCCGGCGCTCCGCTTCCATGACGCGGTCGCAAGGCGCGCCTCTGATGTCGGGGCGGCGCCTCCGTCGATTGTCGTTCGTGTATGGGTGATGCCCGACGGCAAAGTCCAGCGCATCGAGTTGGAAGGCCTCGACAATGACGCCTCGCATGATCTGTCCGCGCTTCTGATCGGGGATGGCGTGGGCAGCACGCCGCTCGATATGCCGCAGCCGCTGCGCATGCGGCTCTCGTTGCGTCCGAACACACGCGTGGAGGATTGAACGTGCCGGCACCGGCATCGCAGCGATCGCGCGGCTTGGTGGTGGCAATGGCGGCACTATCCGCCGCGTTCATGACGGCTGCCGGCCGGGCGGAGCCAGCCGCGAACGATGCGAGTTTCGCCGTCCGTTACGCCGCGATCGAGGTGCCTGCGGACACCGCGCCCGCGCCGAGCCCGCCCTTCGCCGGACCGCTGGCTGGTCCTTCAGCACCAGCCAAGCCGGAATCGCCGATGAGCCGCAGCGACGCGCTGGCCTACTACCGGGCGCTGATCGAGAAGGAGGCGGGGCGGCAGGGACTGGCGCCGGCCATTGCCGAGGCGGTGATGGCGGTGGAGAGCGGTTACAACCCCGGCGCAATCGGCGGTGTCGGCGAAATCGGGTTGATGCAGATCCTGCCGTCGACGGCGCGCATGTTGGGCTTCACGGGAAGCAATGCCGAACTCGCGATGCCCGAAAACAACATCCGTTACGGGGTGACTTACCTTGCGCAGGCGTGGCGCCTTGCCGGCGGCGACCTTTGCACCGCCACGATGAAATATCGCGCAGGCCATGGCGAAACGCGCTTCTCCCATCTCTCGGTCAATTACTGCCTCGCGGTCCGCGCCAAGCTCGCCGCGCGCGGATTTCCTGTCACCGGCAGCGTCCCGGTGGCAACCTTCGGCAAGCCGGCGGGGCTGGGCGGCGGCTGCGGTCAAAAATGTCTTCGGGCAGCCGGCATCGGCCGCGTCGATCTCGCAGGGCTCAACACCAGGCTCAACACACTCGTGATGCAGGTGCGCGGCGCGAGGTGAGGGGTGCTGGGCTCGGATGGCGATGGAGCGACAGCGCTATGAGCCGTCCCATCGGCCGCGGTGAAAAGCCGGTTTCCGATCAGGCTGTTGGCGGGATTGCCTAGTCTGGCTGGGGAACCTGGATTCGAACCAAGACAAACAGAGTCAGAGTCTGTTGTGCTACCGTTACACCATTCCCCAAGAATTGCTCAACGGCATCAATAGCTTAAGTCTATAGCCGGAGCAATGCCGGCGGGCGGGATCATGGCAAATCGCCGCCTCGCTGCGAGGTCCTTCTACTGTTCGGTCAGGGCCTTGGCAAGCAGGTATGGCGGGTGTTTCCGGGCAAAATGCGGCCGGCCGCGAGAAGGGCATCGGAGCAGCGGTTGGCTTCGATGCCGTCCGGCTTGTTGTTTGCAGGATGCGAGACCGGCCGTGCCCATCAGTGTCAGCCTTATAGGGAATTAAGGGCAACGCTTCATCACCACGCACGCAGTGACGTGCTCACCTCACACTCGAATTCGCACGCCGCACGTGCAGCGCCCAATTGCTTGGCGTTGAAGCAGCGGCGGCGCGCTCGCGTGATGCGTATGCGCGCTCGCGCTCGGCTTGCCGAGGTCAGGGCGCCATGCGATGCTGGTGTACCAAGAAAATTGGGGGCGGGGGCTGCAACGGCTCGTGGGTCTCCCATGCATAAAAAGCCCGGCACCGGGCAAGGGATATTGGAGACGTTCGCAGATGAGATTTTCACATGTCATCGGGCTGTTTTCGGCTGCCGTCATGTCGGTCGCGCTGGTGGGCAATGCCGCGGCCCAAGGCAAGACCGTCAAGATCGGCGGGATCTTCCCGATGAGCGGCAATGCCGCGAGCATCGGCGTTCACGTCAAGCAGGCGTTCGATGTCGCGCTCGACATCATCAACAACCCGCATCCCGAGCTCGGCAACTTCCCGCTCGCCAAGAATGGCGGTCTCGCAGGCCTCGGCGGGGCCAAGGTCGAGATCGTCTACGCCGGTAACCAGGGCAGCCCCGCGACCGGGCAAAACCAGGCGCTGCGGCTGATCACGGAAGAGAAGGTGGTGGCGCTGACCGGCGCCTATCAGTCCGGCATCACGCTGACCGCGAGCGCGATCGCCGAGAAATACAACATCCCCTTCGTCAACGGCGAGTCGGTGGCGCCGAACCTCACCGAGCGCGGCTTCAAATGGTTCTTCCGCGTCACGCCGATCGCGACCGATTTCGCGCGGGTCTATTACGAATTCCTCAACGACATGAAGGCCGCCGGCGCCAAGACCGACAATATCGCGATCCTCCACGACAACACCGAATACGGCGCCTCCGTAGCCAGCACCCTCACCACGGCGTTCAAGGAGAAGGGCATCGCGATTGCGCTCGACGTCGCCTATGCCACCAACGCGACCGACGTGCAGAGCCAGGTGCTGCAGCTCAAGGAGAAGAAGCCCGACGTCGTGATCGCGATCTCCTATACGTCGGATGCGATCCTGTTCGCCAAGACGATGCAGGCGCTCGATTACAAGCCGCCGATGCTGCTCGCCGACGACTCCGGCTATTCCGACCCGTCCTTCATCAAGGCGGTCGGCAAGATCTCGCAAGGCGTCTTCAACCGCTCGTCATGGAGCGTCGGTCCC
Organism: Bradyrhizobium sp. 31Argb; assembly: GCF_043638955.1. Classification (NCBI taxonomy): domain Bacteria; kingdom Pseudomonadati; phylum Pseudomonadota; class Alphaproteobacteria; order Hyphomicrobiales; family Nitrobacteraceae; genus Bradyrhizobium; species Bradyrhizobium sp. 31Argb. The sequence continues at coordinate 3,764 of NZ_JBEGDB010000050.1, forward strand.
GCGGGCTCGCCGACGGCGATCATCGCCAAGATGTACAAGGACAAGAGCGGCGATGACATGGACGACACCGTCGCGCGCCAGATGCAGGCGTTGTTCGTGCTGTGCGAGGCGATCGACCGCGCCGGCTCGACGGAACCGGCCAAGATCCAGGCCGCGTTGAAGGCGACCGACCTCAAGCCGGATCAGATCATGATGGGCTACAAGGGCGTCAAGTTCGACGACAAGGGCCAGAACATCCTGGCGTCCGGGCTCATCATCCAGTTGCAGGACGGCGAGAACTACGTCGCGGTCTGGCCGAAGGCGACCGCCGAGAAGGCGCCGATCATGCCCTACAAGGGCTGGTGATGAGCTGTGAGGGCTGGGCACGAGCTTCGCCCTCACACTATGCCGTCAATGACGATGGCACGGATGGATAGACGTAAGCTTTCATGACCTTCACGCTTGTTCAGGTGATCGTCGGCGGCCTCCTGCTGGGAGCTGTCTACGCGCTGTTCTCCTCCGGCCTGACGCTGGTCTGGGGCATGATGAACGTGGTCAACTTCGCCCATGGCGATTTCGTCATGCTCGGCATGTATGTCGCGTTCGTCGTCTACACGCTGCTCGGCGGCGGGCCGCTGATAGGCGCACCGCTGGCGACGCTGTTGCTCGCCACGCTCGGCGTCATCGTCTATTTCGGCCTGATCCGCGACATCATGAAGGGGCCGATGCTGGCGCAGATCCTCGGCACCTTCGGGCTTGCGCTATTGCTCCGCTATTCGGTGTTCTGGTGGTTTGGCGCCAACTTCCTGTCGCTGCCGGAAAACCTCGTCGGCGGCACCTTCGACATCTTCGGCATTCGCATCCAGGCCTCGCGTCTGCTGGCCGGCGTGGTCGCGCTGGTAGTGACGCTCGGGCTGCATCTGTTGCTGACGCGCACCACGCTTGGCTCGCGGATGCTGGCGGTCGCCGAGGATGCGACGGCCGCGCAGCTCATGGGCATCCGGCCCGACAGCATGCAGGCGATCGCCTGGGCGATCGCGGCCGGCGCCACCGGCCTTGCCGGCGCGCTGATCGCGACCTTCTTCTACATCGTGCCGACGGTCGGCGAGACGCTCGGCATCGTCGCCTTCGTCACGGTCTCGCTCGGCGGCTTCGGCAGCGTGCCCGGCGCGCTGGTCGCGGGACTCCTGATCGGCGTGATCGAGTCGCTGTCGGGCTATCTGATCGGCGCTGTTTACAAGGACATCGTGGTCTACACGCTGTTCCTCGGCTTCCTCTGGTTCAGGCCACAGGGCCTGATGGGTAAGACGTGATGCGGCGCGCTCTCTGGCTCCTGATCGCGCTCGCGCTGGTGATCGCTTATCCGCTGGTATTCACGACGCCGTTCCAGCAGCGGCTCGGCGCGCTGGTCCTGCTCTATGCGATCGCGGCCTCCGCCTGGAACATCGTCGGCGGCTATGCCGGACAGGTTTCGGTCGGCCACGTCGTGTTCTTCGGCTGCGGCGCCTATGCCGCGATGGGCGCGTATGCGCATTTCGCGCTGTCGCCGCTTATCGGAATTCCCGCCGGCATCGTCTTTGCCGTCCTGATCGCCGCCGTGATCGGCAGGCCGACGCTGCGGTTGTCGGGCCACTATTTCAGCATGGCGACGATCGCGGTCGCCGAACTGGCGCGGCTGATCGTCACCAACACCGAATATCTCGGCGCGGCCGTCGGCCTCAGCGGCCCAACCGTGCCGCGCAACGTCTTCGATCTCTCCTTTATCTCGGCGCTGCCATATTACTATCTGTTCCTGGTGATCCTGATCATCACGCTTGCCATCACCTGGTGGATGACCAACAGCCGGATGGGGTTCTACCTGCGCGCCATCAAGGATTCCGAGCGCGCGGCGCGTTCGCTCGGTGCGCCCGCGAGCCGCATCAAGCTTTACGCCTACATGCTGAGCGCAGGACTCACCAGCGTCGCCGGCGCGCTCTATGCGATGATGTTCGGCTTCATCGATCCGGAGTCCGGGCTCGGCATCCTGATCTCGGTGAAGATCCTGATCATGGCGGCGCTCGGCGGTGCCGGCCTCTTGTTCGGCCCATTTGTCGGCGCCGCGATCCTGGTGCCGCTGGAGGAAATCTCCAACAGCCTGCTGGGCGGCAAGGGCGCCGGCCTGACCTTCGTCGTCTACGGCGCCATCATCGTGCTGATCGCGCGCTTCCAGCCCGGCGGCATCCTGGCGCTGATCAATCGTCTCTGGGCGAACCGCCGCGCCAAGCCGATGGATGAAAGCGTCGCGCAAGAGGCCAGCCATGCTTCTTGAGGCGCGCGGGGTGACCAAGGCTTTTGGCAGCTTCAAGGCGGTCGATGCCGCCAGCGTCACGCTGGGGCAGGGCGACATCCTCGGCCTGATCGGGCCGAACGGTGCCGGCAAATCCACCTTCTTCAATTGCCTGACCGGCGATCTCGCGCTGACGTCGGGCCAGGTGCTGTTCGAGGATCACGACATCACGGAGCTGCCGCCGGAGGCGCGCGCACGGCTCGGCCTGGCGCGCACCTTCCAGGTGCCGCAGACCTTCGAGGGCATGACGGTGCTGGAGAACGTGATGATCGGCGCCTTCCTGCGCACGCCACATCGCGCCGAGGCTGAGGCGAAAGGGCGCTCCGTGCTGGAGCGGGTCGGCATGTTGCGCTTGGCGGATGCGCCGGCGCGCTCGCTCGGCACGCCCGGCCGCAAGCGGCTCGAGATCGCGCGGGCGCTCGCGACCGAACCCAAGGTGCTCCTGCTCGACGAGGCGATGGCCGGGCTGACGCAGCGCGAGGTGCAGCTTGCGATCGAGCTGGTGCGCGACATCCATCGCTCCGGCATCACGCTCGTGATCGTCGAGCACATCATGGAAGTGATCATGTCGCTGGCGAGCCGGGTGATGGTGTTCCACCAAGGCAAGGAGATTGCGCGCGGCACCCCGCGCGAGGTGACGTCCAACCCGGACGTCATCGCGGCCTATCTCGGCACCCGCGCCGCCAAGGCCGCCGCCGGCCACACCCCGATCGAGTTGATGGGCGGGCCCGCGACATGACCGGGCCGCTCTTGAGGCTCGAACATCTGGAAGTCCGTTACGGCGATCTGATCGGCGTCTCCGACGTCTCGCTGGAAGTGCCTGACGGCAGCGTGGTCGCGCTGCTCGGCTCCAATGGCGGTGGCAAGACCACGACGCTGAACGCGATCGCGGGCCTGATCCCGGTGCATGCCGGCAGCATCCACTTCAATGGCGAGGCGATCGCGGGCCAGAGCGCGTTCGCCATCGTGCGCAAGGGGCTCGCTTTGTCGCCGGAAGGCTGGCGGCTGTTCGTGCAGCAGAGCGTGGAGAACAACCTTCTGCTTGGCGCCACGCCCTTGCGGGACAAGACGCGCACCAGGACATTGCTCGAGCGCGTCTACGAGATCTTCCCGCGCTTGAAGGAGCGTCGCAGCCAGCGCGCCGGCACCATGTCCGGCGGCGAGCGGCAGATGCTCGCCGTCGGTCGCGCGCTGATGAGCGACCCGAAGCTGTTGATGCTGGATGAGCCGTCGCTCGGCCTGGCGCCGGCCGTGGTGGAGTCGATGTACGAGACCTTCGGCCGGCTGCATCGTGAAGGCCTCACGATCCTGCTCGCGGAGCAATCGATCGAGCTTGCGCTGGAAGTCTCCGACTTCGCCACCGTACTCCAGGTGGGCCGGAGCGTGCTGTCGGGCACCGCCGCGGCGCTGGCGCAGGACACGCAGGTGCAGAAGGCCTATCTCGGCGCGTGATGTAGCTCCGTAGGATGGGTAGAGCGAAGCGAAACCCATCATCTTCTTCGCCGTGGCAATTGATGGGTTTCGCTTCGCTCTACCCATCCTACGGGCTCACAGTCGTCATTCCGGGCGATGCCACCGGGTCCGCGCGAAGCGCGGCCCTATGACAGGCTCTGCATCGAGCCTGGCCGCCTCTCAGCCGGCCTTCTGACGCACGGGCTCGCTGAAGACTGCCACCGTGGGAATAGCAGCCTTGTACTTCTCGACTTCGACCACCGCCGTCTGAGCACTGGTGGCTTGAGCCAGTTTCGATGTCGCCTCGCTCACGGTGAGCACATTGACATCGCCATAGCGGCAGAGGGTGCCGGGTTCGCGCGGGTCAACCGGATCGTACCAGCCGCCTTCGCTGATACGGATCACGCCAGGCCGGATCTCATCGGTGACCTTGATCCCGACCAGGATCTGTCCGCGGTCGTTAAACGCACGCGCCACATCGCCGTCCTTCAGGCCGCGCGCGGCGGCATCCTTCGGGCTCATCCAGCAGGGTTCGCGCCCCGACACCGCGTATGTCTCGCGCAGGCTGGTGCCGCAAAGCTGCGAGTGCAGGCGGTAGATCGGATGATTCGAGGCTATGTGCAGCGGATACTTCGTCGTCGGCCCATCCAGACGCTCGACCGGCTCCATCCACGTCGGGTGGGGCGGGCAGTCGTCGTAACCCATCTTCGCGATATTGTTCGAGAAGATCTCGATCTTGCCCGACTGTGTGCCCAACGCGTTCAGCAGCGGATCCGCGCGGAAGTCGGCGTATTGGACGTAGTCCTTCTGCGCCTCCTTCAGCGGAAAGGCCAGCGGCTCGTTGTGATTCCAGAACACGTCGAAAACCGGCATCTCCATGCCCTTCGCCCGGGCTTCCAGGCGAGCTGACTCATAGAAATTCCGGATCCAGTCCATTTCCGTCAGACCTTCCGTGTAGTCGTACCGCTTGCCGATGCGGTCGGCGAGGTCGGCGAAGATGTCGTAGTCGCTGCGCGCCTCGTACATCGGCTCGATCAGCTTCTTCATCGGCACGATGTGGCTGAGCGCGTAATCGCCGACTTGCTCGATGTCGTTGCGTTCGTACGACGTGGTGACCGGCAACACGATATCCGCGAAGCGCGCCGTCGGCGTCCATTGGAAGTCATGGACGATGAACGTCTCGATCTTCTTCCACGCTTTGACCATCTCGTTGCGGTTTTGATGATGCATGAACGGATTGCCGCCCGCCCAATAGGCAAGCTTGATGTCCGGATACGTGACTTTCGAGCCGTTGAACTGGATCGTCTTGCCCGGATTGAGCAGCATGTCGACCACCCGGGAGACCGGAATCGACGAGGCCGCCCCGCCGAGGCAGTAGGAGCTCGTGGAACCGCGGGAACAACCGGGAGGCAGATTCACAGGTGAGCTCGCGGGGCTGTCCGTCATGCCCGGCAGGCTCGGCGCGGTATGCGTTGGATTGCCAGCGCTGTAGTGGTAAGCGAGCCCGAAGCCGCCGCCCGGCAGACCGATCTGACCGAGCATGGCCGCCAGCGTCACGAACATCCATGGCGGCTGCTCGCCATGATGCTGCCGCTGCGTCGACCAGCCCAGGGCCATCATGGTGCGGTTCTTGGCGAAGCTGCGGGCCAAATCCTTGATTGTCGCCGCATCGATGCCGCAGATCGCGGACGCCCAGTCCGCCGTTTTTGGCGTGCCGTCCGTCTGTCCCAGCAGATAGGGCACGAACTTCTCGAAGCCCGACGTGTATTTTTTCATGAAGTCCTTGTCGTGCAGGCCCTCCACATACAGCGTATGGGCCATGCCGAGCATCATCGCGACATCGGTCTGCGGCCGTGGCGCGATCCACTCGCCATTGAGGTACTGACAGGTTTCCGTGCGGATCGGGTCGATGCAGACGACCCGGACGCCGGCCTTCTTGACCTCTTCCAGTCCCTGGAACACGCCATGATCCGGCACGATCCAGCCGATCTGGCTGGTGATCATGGGGTTGCTGCCCCAAAGCACCAGGATCTTCGAGTTCTTCGCGACATTCGACCATGTGGAGCATTGATTGACCACGCCCACCGAGCCGATGACGTGGGGCAGGATGACCGACGCGGCGCCGTTCGAGTAATTGCCGATTGAACCGGTGAAGCCGCCACCCATCTTCAGCAGCCGCCACAGCAGCACGCGGCAGCTGTGAACCTTCCCTACGCTCTTCCACCCGTAGGATCCGCCATAGATCGCGCTGTGCCCATACTTCGTGCGCACACGGTCAAGCTCGCCGGCAACGAGATCGAGCGCCTTGTCCCAACTCACCCGGACGAAATCGCCCGTGCCACGCCCAGCGGGATCGGCGCCCGGGCCTTGTTCGAGCCACGCCCGCCGCACCATCGGATATTTGATACGGCTCGGGGAATAGATCGAATTCATCATGCCCTGCAGCATGACGTTGGGATGCGGATCACCTTCCCAGGGGATCACTTTCTCGAGCTGGCCATGGGCAACATGTCCCCGGAACACACCCCAGTGAGACGCCGACAGGATCGTCTTGCTTGACGGCTCAGCCGCCGCACCGCGGCTCAGCAGGGAGCCTCCCGAGGCGCCGAGGGCAGCGAACAGAGCGGAGCTCTTAAGGAAGGAACGGCGGCTGACGCCGGTGTTTGCAGTGAAGGAAAGAACCTCAGACATCGCGGTCTCCTAATAATAATCTTCGGCTTCCGCCCAATCCCCGCCGAGGGACGAGGCAAGGCCGGACACGAAAGCGTCGATCAGCGCGAACACAGCGCCGTAGAATTCAGAACGTGTCGTCCGGGACACGGCATGCTTCACTGCCGGGACCCACCTTGACAGGCGCCTGGCCATATGACGGCTGAGCGCGTGGTTGCCCTGCCGCAAGGCTTCGGCCAGGATGCCCAACTCGATCGCCAGATGATCGGGGGGCTCGCGGCACTCCGCGCCAACGGATGCATCGAGCTCCCGGAGGACGGAGAGCATTTCGACGAGCGGTGTCTCGAACTGGGTTTCCCCGGCATAGGAGCGCTCGTACAAAGACACCGCCTCCGGCCCGGAAACGCCTTCGAAAAGCACGACGTAGACGTGCCCGAGACGCTTCTCGATCTCTTCCGGCGCATGCTCGCGCAAGAACGCCATGATCGCCTGGGCCGCCGCTTCCATGCCCAGCTCATCGCCGAAATCCGCAATGAACTCGAGCATGTCCTCGAAGCGATTGGCCAATACAGCCTCCTTGTCCAAGGGACGCAGGATGAGCCGACTGAACCAATCCGCCACCATGGCCTGGCCGAGCAGATCGCCTTGATTGACCACGCCCGCCGTGACCGTGTGCGGCCGGGGGACGTTCTGCGAACGAAGCACGCTCATTTCGCCGAGGCCTCTGCAGCGTGTACGTCCTGCGCGTGGTTCTGCAAATATCCGAGCAGCAACCGGTACTGATCCGTGGTCAGCGACGTATAGCGACGCATCGCACCGAGATTACCGATCCACTGGTTGGCCAGATAGTGATGCGGCTCAGGCAGAGAGTGGCAGGTGCCGCATGAGCTGTTGTACAGACTGGACGAGTAGCTCCACATATCGGCGAGACCGGTATTGAGCCCGGTGTTGTCGATCCAGACGGTCAGGCTCACGGGAGACCAGGCCGGGCCCGACTGAGACGCCACCTTCTGGCCGCGCTCCAACTTCTCGATCGCGGCCTCGTCGAGCACACCGACCATCATCCGCTGGCCCTGCATGCCGAAGATCGCCGACTGCACGCCGTCGACCTGCCATCCCTCCAGCTTCACCTTCAGCAGGTTGTTCTTGCGCTCAAGAACCTTCAGGCGGGCTGTGGCCAGCAGCTTTCCGGCCTCTCCCCCCTTGGTGCCAAAGCCCGCCTCGTCCAGGTGGAACGGCTTGGTATTCACGACATAGACCGAATCCGCCTTGCCGACAGCCGTGGCATCCGAGATCGGCAGCACCACGTTATGTTGCTGCAGCGGGATCATGACGATCTGCGGAGTCAAGTTCGGTTCGGGCTGGCCCGGCGCCGGCTTGTCGACACCCGGCGCGGTCTTCAGATAGGCCGCCATCGCCCGCAGTTCATTGATCGGCAGCTGCGACGTGTTCGCGATCACCTCCGCCATGTCGCCACCCGCTGTCTTGTTGAGTGGACTGATGCCAGACTTGAGGTAGTTCACGACGGAATTCGCGGCCCAGAACTTGATGCCGGTCTCGTCCTGGCTGATGTTCGGAAAATATCCCTTGCCATCAGGCGTGGGGCCGCCGCCGTAATGCATGCCGGCCTTGATCGCGCCGGTGAAGGCACGGGGAGAGTGGCACTCGGCGCAGTGCCCGGCAGCCTCGACCAGATAGCGCCCGCGCGCAACCAGCTCATGCTGCGCACTTGCGTTGGTGGCGGGCTTGGTGGCGACAGACTGATTCTCGATCGGCCGACCGTCGAGGAACGCCAAGCGCCACACGCCGATGCCTCGGCGCAGGCTGTAGGGGAATTTCAAGTCGTGGTCGGGCGCTTTGCCGGGCAAGGGCTCGAGCGTCTTGATGTAGGCGAACATGTCGCGCACATCGTTGGCGCTCATGCGCTGGTACGAGGTGTAGGGGAAGGCAGGATAGAGATTCTTCCCGTCCGGCATCACGTCGGCAGGGCCGACCCCTTCGCGCACCGCCTTGGTGAACTGGGCCAGCGTCCAGTTGCCGATGCCATCCTTCGGGTCGGGCGAGATATTCGGCATGTAGAACCGGCCGAACGCGGTGTCGAACGACCGCCCGCCGCCCAGCTTCAGATGATCCTTCTGATTCGTCGTTGCGTGACAGGTCGCGCAATCGCCCGCGATGAACATGAGCTTGCCGTTTTCGAGGTTGGCTGGACCCCCGTCGGCGACATCGCGGGCGGGGTGCGTCGCCGACCAGAGCCAGGGCGAGGTGAAAGCGAAAAATCCCACCCCTCCGAATGCGGCTAGCCCCACGACTCCAGCTACCAGCTTTCGTTTCTTCGGCGATAAATTTTTGGGAGTTGGCATTTCACTTCTCGCCCGGAGCGGGCGGGCCTTCTTCGGTTGTTGAACGCGCCATTGCGTTTCATCATCATGCTCGAAGTCTTGGCAGTCTAACGCCGCGGCAAGGCGGCCGGCTTGATCCACGTCAATCGATAAGTATGCTGACGATCGGTGCGTCGATCGAGCGCAGACAAGAGATCAGCTTTTGAGAAGCGTTAGCGTTTGCGGAAAAATCTCAGCGCCCGAGACGGTCTCGTTCAAAACACCCGACAATTGCTCTCTGTGAACGTTGCGTCGCCGCGCGGGAAGAGGTCTGCTGGATCGTGAAGGCCTCACGATCCTGCTCGCGGATCAATCGATCGAGCTTGCGCTGGAAGTCTCCGATTTCGCGAGTGGGCAGGAGCATGCTGTCAGGCACCGCCGCGGCACTGGCGCAGGACCCGCAGGTGCAGAAGGCTTATCTCGGCGGGTGAGGTGTAGATTTGTAGGATGGGTAGAGCGAAGCGAAACCCATCATCTTCTTCGCCGCGGCAATCGATGGGTTTCGCTTCGCTCTACCCATCCTACGAGCCAAGTGTGTAGGGTGGATTAGCGCAGCGTAATCCACCATCTTCTTCGCAGCGTTCGGCTGGCGGCGGGTTGCGCTTCGCTAACCCGCCCTATCCATGCGCATCGAGGTGAAGAGACGCGCGCAGCTTATCGCATCTCAACAATCCGTTTCCCCAGAGGACCAATGTACTTAGTTTATTGCTATCGGGTTTCCCCTTTGCCTAGTTTTTCCGGTGCTGGGAGAGCAAAGCCAATGAAGGACATGCAGGCGCACTTGGAGAAGCTTCGAAATGAAGCTGAGGAGTGCGATCTAATCAGCAAGCTCGCCACCAACGCGACCAAGAAAGCATTGTTTGCCAAGCTTGCTGAACATTACCGAGCGCTGGTTAAGGAAGTTGAGCAAGCCATAGCGGCTTCCTCGGTAGATCGAAGTGGTTGAAGCCGGCGGTTCAATGACTCGCCAACCCTGCCAATAAGGCATAGGCTCTAGGCTGCCCCTCAGTGGGGGCGACGGGCACGAACCCGCGCATCTGCGAGGTGAGCAAATGCCCAATCGAAACTCGCGGAGGCGCTGGGGCTAAGCGCAGTTCGCCGGGGCAGGGCGCGCGCCTCGACGCTCGCTTTGCCCTTACGTGGACAGCCGCTTGATGGTCTTGATGGCCTGATTGGGGCCGCGCCAGCCTAGGAACTCAAGCTCCTTTTTCTCAAGCGCATCCGTCGCGAGAAAGAACTGCTGAATCTCTTGGTGCGCTCGCGAGGGAAGATGCCGGATGTCCTTTAGATCGGTCTCGAGCGGAGTGCGGTCGGGCACGGCGAACAGGCGATCGTTTCTCTCTTTCTTGCGCTTGCCTTTCTGTTCGACTTCGAGAATCCCGATCGGTCTGCATCGCAAGACCACGCCGGGATAGGATTGCGCATCGTGAATCACTAGGACGTCGAGCGGATCACCGTCCTGCGCCTTGGTCGATGGGACAAAGCCCCAATCGTACGGATAGCGGAGGCCGGCCATCAGAGGCTTGGCGAGCGTAAACACACGCAGCTCCGGATCGAAGTCGAGCTTGCAGGTGCTTCCGCGAGGGGTCTCGATCACTACAAAGATGTGGTCGTCGTCTGCCCAGGTCGGAAGCTCAAAAAGGTTCGTCATCTCATCTTCCTTGGGCTGCACCGACGGTGTCTGCCATCCGGGCTCCTCGCATGCCCATCGGCTTCGGCGTCCCGGTTGTGGTATCGCGCGCGGTCTGGTGCTCCATCTCAGCATCGATCTCGGCCCCCAGAAGGATGACGGTCGCTGACATCCAGAGCCAAGTCATGAAGCCGATGACGGCGCCGAGCGAGCCGTAGGTCTCGTTGAAATTGCCAAAGTTGGCCGTGTACCAGGAGAACAACCCCGAGCCGGCGAGCCACAGCAGGGCGGCTATTGCGCTGCCCCACGTGATCCACCGCCACCGGGGTGTCTCGCGGCTGGGACCGTAACGATAGACAACGGCGAGGGCGAACGTGAGGATCAGGTACATCGCCGGCCACCGTCCCATGCGGACGAGCATGTCGCTCGTATTGGGCAGGCCGACGTAGTTGAGGATTACAGGCACCGCGACGATGGAGCCGAGGGCAGCCAGGATGAAGAGGACCCCGCTGATGGTGAAACCGAGCGACATTGCATTCAGTGTGAGGAAGCCGCGCTTTTCTTCTTCGCCATGGATGATATTCAGTGTGTCAAAAAGCGCCTTCATCGCCGCATTCGCGCTCCACAGCGAAATCGTCAGACCGATCAGAAAGGTCAAGCCAAGCGTCTGCAAGCCCTTGGACACGACCCGCGTCAACTGTTCGTGCGCGACGTCGATGGCCCCGCCGGGCAGAAATCCGCCGAGCTGATCGAGCTGCCGTGCTATCGTCGAAGGATCCGAGAATAGTCCATACATTGCGACCAATGCCGCGATGGCCGGAAAAATGGCAAGTATGCTGTAGTAGGTCATTCCCGCTGCGAGGGCCAATACTCGGTGCTTCGATATGTTCGCATACACGCGCAGAACGATGTCTTTCCAGCCCGAAGCAGGAATCTCAGAAGGCCTCGTTGCCCGACGACCGCGGTCGTCGTTTCCGAGTGGTTCGCCCTGAACGCTACGGCCGGTCGGTGTATCAGCCGAACGCTCCTTCGTTGCTGGGAAGAGATATTCCGATGCGAGCGCAACGCCCAACAAAGCTACCAGCGACGCAACGGTCCAGGCGCCCGACGGCGGATGGGGACCCTCTGTATTTGCTCGCCTGATGTGCATCGCCTCGTTGCCGTTTTCAGCGTCTCGTTCGAGGTAATGTGCATGTTCCGAAGAACGTTCCTTAGATATCTGGAGGACCCATTTAACTAGGTAAATGCCTAGCCGATGATCGCGTGCCGAGCCCATCGCGCTCTAGGCCGCTTCCGACACCTCCTCTTCCTCGGCTTCGAGATTGATCACCGAGGTGGCCAATTCTGTCAGCGCTTGATCGGTCGCCTCTTCCTCGGCGAGGGTGGCCTGGAGCAGCTTTGCCGCATCCGTCATGCCGAGTTCTTCCGCCCAAGTCCGCAGGGTCCCGTAGCGGGAGATTTCGTAGTGCTCTATCGCCTGCGCTGCGGACAGAAGGCCGGCATCGAGTGCTGGCATTCCCTTGAAGTCGCGCATGATCTCAGCGCCTTCATCGGTGATGCCATTGATGGCCTCGCATGTTTTGCCGCGGGCCGGCTTGCCAAGCATCCGGAAGATCTGATCCAGCCGCTTCACCTGTCCATGGGTCTCGCGCAGATGTTTGTTGAAGGCGTTCGCAAGCTCTCTCGAGTGCGCGGCTTTCGCCATCTTCGGCAAAGTCTTGATGATTTTGTTCTCGGCGAAATAGATGTCCTTGAGCGTCTCGTGGAAGAGATCGCTCAGCTTCTTCGGTTGTCGCGTCCGCCGGGAAGTCGCTCGCTTTTTCTTCGCGCGCTTGGCCATAAGTCCTCCGGTGTGAATATGCAGCAGGAGGACGGCATATGTCCTCTTCGGCCAATCAACCTGCGGGCACTCCAAAGGTTCCTAAGCCTCCAGCGAGGAGACGCCGACCGACCCGCGCGAGCGTCGGCGTCCGGATGCCATCCTGCGGCTGCTCGTCCGGATACAATGTCATCGAAGGATAGAAGGCAGCATGACCGATAGAGCTGCAACCCTGTCGATCGACCAGGCGGAGTGGCGCACGCTGTTCCTCAAGATCATCCAGCATCTTGCAAACTTCGCGCGCTGTCGAGCGGGCCGCGTCGAGGTGATATCTGTAGGATGGGGAGAGCGCAGCGAAACCCATCAATTGCCGCGGCGGGTTTCGCTGCGCTCTCCCCATCCTACGAGATGTCATTGCGAGCGCAGCGAAGCAATCCATGTCTCCGCGTGCAGCGGCATGGGTGCTCCTCGCAATGACGGTGACGCTTACTCCGCGGCTTCCTTTACGGAACGCTCTTCCCGATGCTCCCCCTCGTCCTCTGCATCGGTCGAGCTGCTCCAGCCGGCGAACAGATTGGAGAGCTTGTCGAGATAGAGGTAGACCACCGGCGTCGTAAACAGCGTCAGCGCCTGGCTGACGATCAGGCCGCCGACCATGGCGTAGCCAAGCGGCTGGCGGATTTCCGAGCCCGTGCCGGTGCCGAGCATCAGCGGCACGCCGCCGAGCAGCGCCGCCATCGTCGTCATCATGATCGGGCGGAAGCGGAGCAGGGCGGCCTGCCGGATCGCGGCCTCCGGCTCCAGGTGATCGTCGCGCTCGGCCGCGATCGCGAAGTCGACCATCATGATGCCGTTCTTCTTGACGATGCCGATCAAGAGAATGATGCCGATCAGTGCGATCAGGCTGAAGTCGAAGCCGGCCGCCATCAGGATCGCGAGCGCGCCGACGCCGGCCGACGGCAGCGTCGACAGGATGGTGATCGGATGGATGTAGCTCTCGTAGAGGATGCCGAGGATCAGGTAGACGACGACCAGTGCCGCGAGGATCAGTAGCGGCACGGTGCTCAGCGATTGCTGGAACGCCTGCGCGGTGCCCTGGAAGCTCGAATTCAGCGTCGGCGGCGCTCCCAGGTCGACCATCGCCTTCTGCACCGCATCGGTCGCCTGTCCCAGCGCGACGCCCTGCGCCAGGTTGAAGCTGATGGTGATCGCCGGGAACTGGCCCTGGTGGCTGATCGACAGCGGCCGCACCGGCACGCTGGTCCAGGTCGCAAAAGTCGACACCGGCACCTGCTCACCGGTCAGCGGCGATTTCAGATAGATCTTGTTCAGCGTGTCGATGCTGGCCTGCAGCTCGGGCAGCACTTCCAGGATCACGTGATAGCTGTTGAGCTGGGTGAAATATTGCGTCACCTGGCGCTGGCCGAACGCGTCATACAGCGTGTCGTCGATGAGCTGCGGCTGGATGCCGTAGCGCGAGGCGGTGTCGCGGTTGATCTTCAGTTCGAGCGTGGTGCCGTTGGTCTGCTGGTCGGTTGCGACGTCGCGCAGTTCCGGCAAGGTCTGCATCTTCGCCAGGATCTTCGGCGCCCATTCGTTCAGCTCGGCGAGATTGGCGTCCTGCAGCGTGAATTCGAACTGGGTGCGGGTCGGTCGGCCGCCGAGGCGAACGTCCTGCGCCGCCTGCATGAACAATCTGGCGCCTTCGACCTGCTCGAGCTTCGGCCGCAGGCGTGCGATGATCTGCTGCGCATTGGCGGAGCGCTGGTCGCGCGGCTTCAGCGTGATGTACATGGCGCCGTTATTGCCCGCCCGGCCGCTGCCGCCGATGGCCATCGCCACCGTCGCGACGTCAGGATCGGCGAGCGCGATCTTGCCGAGCGCTTCCTGCTTGCGCTTCATGTCGACGAAGGAAATGTCCTGGTTGGCTTCCGAGGTCGCGGTGATCAGGCCGACATCCTGCTGCGGGAAGAAGCCCTTCGGAATGATAACGAACAGATAGACCGACAGGCCGAGCGTCGCGAAGAAGATCATCAGCGTCGTGAACTTCCAGCGCAATGCGAGGTCGAGCACGTTTTGATAGCCCCGGAGCATGGCGTCGAAGCCACGCTCGCTGATCTGGTAGAAGCGGCCGTGCTTGGTCTCGCCATGGGCGCGCAGGAAGCGCGAGGCCATCATCGGGGTCAGCGTCAGCGACACGAACATCGAGACGAAGATCGTCATCGCCAGCACGACCGCGAATTCGCGGAACAGGCGCCCGATGATGCCTCCCATCAGGAGCAGCGGGATCAGCACCGCAACCAGCGAGATGCTGATCGAGACGATCGTGAACCCGATCTCGCTCGCGCCCTTGAAGGCGGCCGCCATCGGCTTCTCGCCTTCCTCGATGTAGCGCGTGATGTTCTCCAGCATCACGATGGCGTCGTCGACCACGAAACCCACCGCGATGGTCAGCGCCATCAGGGACAGGTTGTCCAGCGTATAACCGAACACCCACATCAGCGCGCAGGCACCGAGCAAGGCGAGCGGCACCGTCACAGTCGGGATGACCGTGGCCCAGAAGCTGCGCAGGAAGACGAAGATCACCATCACGACCAGCCCGATCGTGAGCAGCAGGGTGAACTGCACGTCCTCGACCGCGGCTCGGATCGTGGTGGTGCGGTCGCTGATGACGTCGATTTTGATCGCCGGCGGGATCGCGGCGACCAGCCGCGGCAAGGTTGCCTTGATCTTGTCGACGGTGTCGATGACGTTGGCGCCAGGTTGCTTGAAGATGACAAGGAACACGCCGCGCTGGCCGTTGGCCCAGGCCGCCTGCTTGGCGTCTTCCGGACCGGCGACGGCCTGGCCGATATCGCGGATTCGCAATGGGCCGCCATTGCGGTAGGCGATGATGACGTCGTTCCAGGGGGCAGCCTTCAGGAGCTGGTCGTTGGCGTAGATCGTATAGGCGCGGGTGTCGCCGTCGATATTGCCCTTCGGGCTATCGACGGTGGCGCTGGTGATGGCGGCGCGCACGTCTTCCAGCGACAGGCCCTTTGCCACCAGCTTGCCTGGATCGATCTGGACCCGCACCGACGGCTTCTGCTGGCCGCCGATGATGACCTGCGCCACGCCGGAGATCTGGCTGATCTGCTGCGCAAGCTGCGCGTCGACGGCATCGCTCACCTCGGTCAGCGGCAGCGTCTCCGAGGTCGCCGACAACAGCATGATCGGGGAGTCCGCCGGGTTGACCTTGCGGTAGGTCGGCGGCGACGGCAGGTTCTTCGGCAGTTGTCCGCTCGCCGCGTTGATGGCGGACTGGACGTCGTTGGCGGCGCCGTCGATGTTGCGGTTGAGGTCGAACTGGATGGTGACCGCCGACGTCCCGAGATAACTCGTCGAGGTCATCTGGGCCACGCCGGGGATCTGCGCGAACTGGCGTTCCAGTGGCTGCGCCACCGAGGTCGCCATGGTTTCCGGGCTGCCGCCCGGCAAATTCGCGGTGATCTGGATGGTCGGGAAGTCGACCTGCGGCAGCGGCGCGACCGGCAGCAGCGGATACGCCACGAGGCCGACAAAAAGAATGCCGGCCATCAGCAGCGAGGTGCCGATGGGGTAGCGGATGAAGGGAGCGGAAATGCCGTAGCTCATTCCGGCTTCACCTTGGATTGCGTCGGATCCGAGCTCGCGACCGCGGTGCTCACGAGCACGCCGGGCGAAACTTTGTATTGGCCTGAGGTAATCACCTGCTGGCCCGGCGATAACCCCTCATCGACGACGGATTTGCCGTCGATCGAGTAGCTGACCTTGATCCGGTGCAGCTCGGCCTTGTTCTCCTGACCGACAGTATACGCGTAAAGTCCGTCCGTGCCATGCTGGACGGCATCGTCGGGAACCACGGTCGCGTCCTTGAGCGTCCGGACCAGGAGCCGCGTCGATACCGACTGGCCCGGCCACAGCGCGTGGTCCTTGTTCTCGAACACCGCCTTCAGGCGGATAGTTCCGCTGGTCGTATCGACCTGGTTGTTGATCAGCGCAAGAACGCCCGTGGAGAGGAGGCGCTTGCCGTCGGTGGAGTAGGCGATCGTCTTGGGCGGGGAGGCCGCCAGTGCCGCCTTGATGTCAGGCAATTGGTCCTCGGGCGCGGTGAAAATCACCGCGATCGGCTCGATCTGGGCTATCGAGACGATGCCGGTCTGGGTCGCGGCATTGACGATGTTGCCGACATCGACCTGGCGCAGGCCGGCGATCCCGGTGATCGGCGCCTTGACGGTCGCGTAATCGAGCTGCGTCTGCGCATTCGTGATCGCCGCATCGTCGGCGGCGATTTGCGCCGTCAATTGCGCGACCATGGAGCGCTGGGTATCGGTCTGCTGGCGGGTGGCGAACTCTCCGAGCCGGGTGAAACGCTGCAGATCGAGCTTGGCGTTGGCGAGATTCGCCTCGTCCTGCTGCTTTTTGGCCGTGGCCTGGTCGAGCGCGGCCTGATACGGGCGCGGATCGATCTCCACCAGGACGTCACCCTTGTTGACGAGCTGGCCTTCCTGGAAGGCGATCTTCATGATTTGTCCGTCGACGCGGGTGCGGACCTGGACGGTGTTAAAGCCCTGCACGGTGCCAAGGCCGGTCAAATAGACCGGGAAATCGGCGGTTTCGACGCGTGCAATCCGAACCGGGACGGGTGGACGGGCGGCGGCAGCAGTCTTTTGTCCGTCAGCTTTGGTGTGCCCCCCGCCATAGCGCTGCCAACCAAGATAGCCCGCGGCGCCGATGGCGGCGACCAGCAGCACCCAACCTATCGTTCGTGACTTGGACATGCACGCTCATGGGTTCGAAGACAATTTATAGGTGTTTAAAACCGTTCCGGGGAACCCATATAATACGTCAGCACTTAATGCGTACACACACTAACACTTGAGAATCCTAAACATTTGGAAAGGTTTAGAAGCATGATCCGGAAGAGTGAAACCGGCTTTCCCTCCCGACAAATGCGAAGCGCTTGCGCGGATCGTGCTCAAACAAAGAGATGAGATCGTGACCAGATCCCGTCCAATCGGATCACGATCTCGGACCGCGTTCCTGGAGCCCTTGATGCGCCTGTTGAAACCGACATGTCGCTCGATCTGAAACGCCAGCTTGTTTCGCAGCTTGTCGAGAGTTCGCGGCTGTTGCGCAACTATATCGACCATCGTGCGAAGACGCGCGGCACCACGCGCGCGCAATGGATCGTGCTGTTTCGGCTGCGGGAGCAGGAGGGGCTGTCGCAGGTCGACCTCGCCGATGTGCTCGAATTGCAGCCAATCTCGCTGGTGCGGCTGCTTGACCGCCTGGTCGAGCACGGACTGCTCGAGCGCCGGCCTGATCCGAAGGACCGCCGCGCCAACCGGCTGTTCCTCACCGATCGCGGCCGCCAGCTCGTCGACGATCTCGACAGCCTGCGTGATGCGATCGCAACCGACGTGCTGCACGACATTCCCGATCAGAGGATCGAAGCCAGCCTTCAGACGCTGCGGGACATCAAGGATCGCATCAAGTCGCTCGGCGAAGGCCCGGACGTCGCGGTGAAATAGAAACTTCTCTTCACCTCTCCCGCTTGCGGAAGAGGGAGTATCGAGCCGGTTGAATCCGGACTCGATGTCGTCCATATCGCAGCCCGCGAGCGAAATCGGGGTGAGCGATGGACGAGCTGAACGGACGCATGATGGCCTGTCAGATCCTGATCACGGGATTGATCGCGCGCGTTGCCAACGAGCAGAAGGATCCGCTGCGTTTCCTCACCGATTTCCGCGACGAGATCAAAGCAGTGGTGAATGGAGTGAATATTGCAGGCGAGAACACCGATCGCGTGCGTCAGGTCGCACAGCGGACGGTGGATGAATTGTTCTCATTGATGAAGCCGCCGAGCGCCAATTAAGCTTCGTTCGTGACCGAACCATGCGGTGATTGATTTCGCAGCGGTTTTCCCGCTCTTTAGAACCGTTATTAGAATAATTTCAAACAATCAGATTAGAAGCGTTCTGATCTGGATCGATTCAAACGAGCGATCCATGCATTCGCGTTGACCCGAAATTTCGTCGCCGATACCACCCGCCCTGGGACACGTCGTCGCGCTTCAGAGCGCATAAACCAGAATTCGTCGCGGGGGCGAGTGATGAGCAAGGTAAAGGCACCGAGGTCGCTGCGTTTCGAGGTAGCGATCAACTCGGTCGGCGAACGGCTTGAGGGCTACTCGGGCAAGAAAGTGTCGACGGTCGCGGGCCTGATCGCGGTCGCATCGTTTTCCGGCGCCGAAGCGCAACAACCCAATTTGCCGCCCGTGAACGTGGAAGCGCCGGTGGCGCGGCCGCGGCCGGCCAACACCAAGCCGACACCGGATCAGGTCCGCGCGCGCACCGCACTC
Source organism: Bradyrhizobium sp. 31Argb (assembly GCF_043638955.1). NCBI lineage: Bacteria > Pseudomonadati > Pseudomonadota > Alphaproteobacteria > Hyphomicrobiales > Nitrobacteraceae > Bradyrhizobium > Bradyrhizobium sp. 31Argb. The sequence continues at coordinate 22,403 of NZ_JBEGDB010000050.1, forward strand.
AGGCGCGCGTCGCGTCGCACGCAGCAGACGCGGGTTGCGGCCGTGCCTTATCCCAACGCCGGCGGGCTCAACGCCGATCGCGATCCCTATGCGGATCCCGCCGCGCCCTACAAGGTCGATCGCGTGCAGGCGTCAGGAAAGTTCCCCGAGCCGATCCTGAACACGCCGAAGACGATCACGGTGCTCTCCAGGCAAGTGCTGGACGACAAGAACGCCACCACGTTGCGGCAGGCCGTGCTGAGCACCGCCGGTGTCACGCTCGGCACCGGCGAGGGCGGCAACGCCTTCGGCGACCGCTTCTTCATCCGCGGCTTTGATGCCCGCAACGACGTGTTCATCGATAGCGTGCGTGACGCCGGCGTCAGCGTCCGCGAGAACTTCTTCACCGAGCAGGTCGAAATCCTGCGCGGTCCCGGCTCTTCATTTGCCGGCCGCGGCACCACCGGCGGCGCCATCAACATCGTCACCAAACAGGCGACGACGGAGGGGAGCTTCTACAACATGGATACGACGTTCGGCACCGACCGTACCAAGCGCGTCACGCTCGACGTCAACCAAGTGATCAGCCCGACGCTTGCCGTGCGAGCGGGCGGCCTGTTCCAGGACGCGGGCGTTGCCGGCCGCGATTACGTGTCCGATGACCGCGGTGGCGGGTTCGTTGCGGCGAAGTGGACGCCGATCGATGCGGTGAAGGTGACCGCAGGCTATATTCACACGGACATTCATGGCCTGCCGGATTTCGGTGTGCCCTATTTCCGGCCGAGCACGGCGAGCAAGGCAGGCGGCCCGTTCCCGGATTTCGGCGTCAACCGCAACAATTGGTACGGTTTCACCGATCGCGACTTCTCGCAGGTGAAGCAGGATATCGGCACCATTAACGCCGAAGTGCAGGTCACGCCGGACCTCTTGATCAGCAACAAGACCCGAGCCTCGCACTCGCTGTTGAATTACATCGGCACGCTGCCCGAGGCGCCGGTCCTCGTGGACCCGCTCATTTTCTCGACGTTGTCGGCCAATCCGCAGAGCCGCTATCAGACCACCGATATGCTGGCCAATCAGACCGAAGCCACCTACAAATTCGACACCGGAGGCTGGCGCCATACGGCGCTCGCCGGTGTTGAAGTGTCGCAGGAGCGCTCCAGCATCGACAAGTATACCGGCTTGAGTTCGGAAGCCATTGGCGCGCCGTTCTCGGGCACGGGCTCGGTCACGGGTGTCAGCGTGTTCAACCCGCAATACACGTTCCTGCCGTTCGGAACGACCCCGACGCTTGCAGGTCTCCCGACCAAGATCGGGATCGACACCACGAGCGGCTACCTGCTCGACACCGTCAACTACCACGATCTCGTCATCCTCAACGGCGGCATCCGCTACGATGATTACAAGATCAACACGAGCGGCTTCGGCACGGTCAACGGTGTTCCGAACGTGTTCGGGAGGCAGTCGGCCGAGTTCGGTCTGCCGAACTTCAATTTGGGCATCCTGCTCAAGCCGCTTCCGATCGCGAGTGTCTATGCGGCCTATGCCACCTCTTCGAATCCTGTCGGTGCGGAGTTCGACGGCACCAGCACGGCGTATGGCGGACTCTCGCCGGTGCTGAACGGTAACACCAATCAGATCTTTGGTCCCGAGAAGAACACGGCGATCGAACTCGGAACCAAATGGGAGTTGTTCGATCGGCACCTGTTGGTGACGGCGGCGTTGTTCCAGACGGAGAAGGATAACGCGCGTGAATCGGTCAATATCACGCCGGCGACCGCCACCGCATCCTGTCCCTATCCCGCGAACACAAGCGGCACCGTGCCCTGCATCAGTGCCGGTGCCGCCTACCGCATCCGCGGCATCGACCTCGGCCTTGGCGGCAAGATCACGGACAAATGGAGCGTGTTCGGCGGACTGGTGCTGATGCAGTCCGAGGTGACGAAATCGCTCGTTCCGCCCGCGAATACGATTCTCTACACGACCAATGTCGGCTTGCCGCTCGCCAACGTCGCGCATCAGTCGTTCAGCCTGCTGACGAAGTACCAGCTCACGGACATGTGGGAGATCGGCGGGCAAGCGGTCTACCGTTCCAAGATCTATGGCGGCACGTTCCTCGCGGCGAACCAGGGCACGCAACTGCCGAGCTACTGGCGCTTCGATGCGTTCGCGGAGGCGAAGCTCAACAAGAACTGGAGAGTCAAACTGTTCGTGAACAACATCTTCAACAAGCTTTATTACGACGCGTTGTATCAGAGCCCGGCTCCGTTCGTGCTTGAGGCGCCAGGTCGCGCCGCCTATCTCGTCGTATCGGCACGGTTCTGAAACGACAGGGCATGCTGATCTGCGTTCCGAATGTGCTGAGCAAGGCCGATGTGGCGGACTTCCGCCGCATCATGGATGCCAGCGCGTGGGAGGATGGACGTTCGACGGCAGGCGCCGCATCGGCGTTGGTGAAGCGCAACGAGCAATTGCCGCCGGATAGCGAGGTCGCCCGCCAGCTTGGCAGCCGCGTGCTGTCGGCGCTGACGGCCAGTGCGCGCTTCATCTCGGCGGCGATCCCACTTAGAATCTTTCCACCTTTGTTCAACCGTTACGTCGCCGCCGACGGTCATCATTTCGGTCTGCATGTCGACAACGCGGTGAGGGGAGACCACCTCACCGGCTTGCGGATCCGCACCGACCTCTCGGTTACGCTGTTTTTATCGGAGCCGGATGAATATGATGGCGGCGAGCTCGTCATCGAAGATTTCTACGGCTCGCATGAAGTGAAGCTGCCGGCCGGCGACCTCGTTCTTTATCCTGCTTCTAGTTTGCATCTGGTCACGCCGGTGACGCGAGGCGCGCGGGTTGCGTCTTTCTTCTGGCTGCAGAGCATGGTACGGGATGCGCACGCTCGCAGTCTGATCTTCGATCTGGACACCGCTATCCAGGCCTTGGTGGAGCGGCTTGGGCGAGACGACCCCGAAACGGTCAAATTGACCGGCATCTATCACAACTTGATACGCCACTGGGCCGAAGTATGAACATTCTAACTACCCGCGCGACACTTGTTGCACTCTCCGTGCTGACGCTGGTCGCGCTCACGGCATCCTCGTCGGCGCAGCAGCAGATGGCGCCCGCCGCTCCCGCTCCATCGACGCCTGTCGCGCAGCAACAGACTGCTCCCGCCGCGCCGCAACCACCGGCAGAGGCGACGACGCCGGCGCAGTCACCCTCCGCCGCCGCGCCGGTTGCCTCGCAGGGAACTCAGGACGTCAGTGCAGCGCCTGCCGAAGGCGAGGGCAAGAAATCGGCGACCATCGCCGGACTGAAGGAACTGTCGCCCTGGGTGATGTTCTGGAATGCCGACATCGTCGTGAAGGCGGTGATGATTGGTCTTGCCTTTGCGTCGCTGGTGACCTGGACGGTGTTCATCGCCAAGATGATTGAGCTCACCGTCGTGCAGCGCAAGTTGCGCGCCGCGCTCGCCAAGATCAGCGATGTGCGCTCGCTCGCTGAAGCCCAGTTCGCGCTCGGCGCCAAGGGCAGCGTGCTCTCGACCCTGATCGCCGCGGCGATGCGGGAAGGGCGACTGTCGGCCGGCATCTCCAGCGACGCCGGCATCAAGGAACGCGCGGCGTCGAGCTTTGCCGAGATCGTGCGTGCCGAAGGCCGCCGCATTCGCGTCGGCATGGGCCTGCTTGCGACCATCGGCGCGACCTCGCCCTTCGTCGGTCTGTTCGGCACCGTCTGGGGCATCATGAACAGCTTCATCGGCATCTCGAAATCGCAGACCACCAACCTCGCGGTGGTCGCGCCCGGCATCGCCGAGGCGCTGCTCGCGACCGCGATCGGGCTTGTCGCGGCGATCCCGGCCGTGATCATCTACAATCACTTTTCGCGGGTGACGAAGGGCTATCTGGAACTGGTCGGCCGTGCCTCGGGCGCGGCGGCACGGTTGTTGTCGCGCGACCTCGACCGCACCAATGTCAGTGTGACCGGCGGCGCACATTCGCGCGCGGCGGCGGAGTAGGCGATGGCTGTCTCGATCGCAGACAATGACGGCGACGACGACGATTTCGCGGAATCGCACGAGATCAACGTCACGCCATTCATCGACGTCATGCTGGTGCTGCTCATCATCTTCATGGTGGCTGCACCGCTCTCCACGGTCGACCTGCCGATCGATTTGCCGACGTCGAGCGCGACGCCGCAGAAGAAGCCGGACAAGCCGACCTATGTCAGCATCAAGTCGGACCTGACGCTTGCGATCGGCGAAAATGCGGTCAAGCGCACTGAGCTGGTGCATTCGCTCGATACCTTGGCCGACATGAGCAAGGATAAGTATGTATTCCTGCGCGCGGATCGCGCGGTGCCTTATGGCGAGCTGATGGGAGTGATGGAAATCCTGCGCTCGGGCGGCTACAACAGGGTCAAGCTGGTGACGCTCGAAGGCGTTCCCGGCGCGCCTGCCGCGCCACAAGCCGCCGAGCCGGCAAAACCCTGACGACGGACAGCGATGTCTGACCTCGATCTTGAGCAGAAGTCTTCCCGGCGGCTGTGGATTTGCGCCGCAGTGGCGGCGCTTGCGCTGCATGTCGGCGGCGCGGCTCTGGCGCTGGCGAATCTGCGCGGCGACGACGTCGGCGACGGCTTGGGCGCAAATGCCGCCGAGTTCGCGGTAGAGATGGCCTCACCCAAGGTCGAGGACGAGAATCTGCCGCCGGGTCCCGACGCCGATGCGTCGCAGGCCGCTCCGCAGCTCTCCGAGCAGAAGGCCGAGGTCAAGGAGACCGACCTGCCGAAGGATGTGCCGCACGAGTCCGAAGACCCCGACCGCATCGTCACGCAGAACGACTCCAAGAAGCCCCAGGAAGACGATCCCAAGGTCCAGGCCGTCCAGACCCAGGCCTCCGAAGAGGCGCCCGCCCAGGAAGCAACCGCGCGGCAGACGCTGGAGGAGAACGCGCCGGAGGCCGAGCAGGCCAAGGCCCCGAATCGCGGCATCGGCAAGGACAGGCAGAAGCTCACCGCCGACTGGGGCCGCAAGATCAGCGCCTATTTCGAGCTCCACAAGCGCTATCCGCACAACAAGAGCAAGGCGACCACCGTGAAAGTCAGCATCGTGCTGAACCGCCGCGGCAACATCGTCAACGTCGCGGTCGCGGAGTCCTCAGGCGACCAAGCGTTCGACGACGCGGCCATCTCAATGGTTCGCCGCTCCGACCCCGTCCCCGCGCCGCCAGCCGAACTCACCGAAGACCAGTTCGCCTTCAGCCTCGACGTGAACTTCAAGAAGCCGAAGTAACGGGTTGAGACACTGGGCGGATTAGCCCGCAGGGTGGGCAAAGCGGAGCGTGCCCACCATTCACGGGCGGTGCAAGAATAAGGTGGGCACGCTTCGCTTTGCCCACCCTACCGTTCTACTGAACTAGCGCCAGAAATAGCGGATGCCGACATAGACCACGACGAGGCAGGCGAAGATCAGCGCCACCGGGAGTGGCCGTTTGCCTGTTGGACCTGATACCCCCGGCTTCTTGGCGGGGAGGCGGCGGAAGGCGGTGACGTTGCCGCGGTCGGCGACCGGCTCGCGGGAGGGGGCGGGGACGTCGGGCGGCGTACCGGCACCGCCCATCTCGGCATAATAGCTCTTGTACATCAGCTTGATGGTGGCCTCGCTCGCCTCAAGCTCCGGCATCTGCGCCAGGAGCTTGTTGTAGGTAGCGAGGAAGTTCTGCGCGTCGGCCGACAGGGACGACGTGCCGTTCAGCTTGGCGAGCATTTTCCACGTCGCGAAGTCCGCCCTGGCGCGGGTGTCCGCACGTCGAGCGATCAGCATATCGGCAGCTTTGATCAAGAGGCCCTCGCGATCTTTTTCTCAACCTAGGCGTTGCCGGTGATGAAGAGAAGCGCACCTATCACATAGCCGGTCAGTGTCCGCAGTATCGCGGAAATAATATCAAGATTGAGACCAAGCTGCGAACCGAGGAGGGGCAGCAGGATCAAAAGCCCGATCAGGATCAGCAACCCATAGGGCTCAAGGCGCGCGAGCGGCTCGGCGAGTGGCCGGGGCAAGAGCCCGACCGCCACCCGGCCGCCGTCCAGCGGCGGGATCGGCATCATGTTGAAGATCGCGAGCACGATATTGATCAGGAACGCGTTTTTGAGATTGTCCGCGATCCAGCGCGCGCTATCCGGCGGGAGGAATGGCAGTACGTGGAACGCCAGTGCGGCAACCAGAGCGAGAATGATGTTGGTGGCGGGGCCAGCCAGCGCCACCCAGACCATGTCGAGCCGGGGATGCTTGAGGTTGCGGAAATTGACCGGCACCGGCTTGGCATAGCCGAACAGGAAGGGCGACTGCGACAGCAACAGCACGGCGGGCAGGACCACGGTGCCGAAGGGATCGATATGCTTCAGCGGATTGAAGCTGACGCGGCCGAGCTGCCAGGCGGTGTTGTCACCCAGCCGGTGGGCGACGAAGCCGTGCGCCGCCTCATGGAAGGTGATGGCGATCAGGAGTGGCAGCACCCAGACGGAGATGGTGTAGAGGGAGATGTTCAAGGGGGATATCCGGTCGCGGCGGCGGCCGCTCTCAACCAGACATGATGGTTGCGGTCGGGTTCCAGCGCAAGACGGTAAACGCGCTGCGACGCATTGGCGCGGAATACAGTTCTCCGCCGTCAGCGTAGCTTCTGCACTGCCGGATCGGCCTCGACGGGGCTGGATTGCGTCGTCGCGATCCAGATGCCTGCGAACACGGTCACGATGCCGACAACCAGATTCCAGCGCAGCGGCTCACCCAGCACAGTGGCCCCGACGAGCGATGCCGCGATCGGATTGACGGTCACCGAGATCGCGACGCGGGTCGGTGTCGTCCGCTCCAGCGCGAACGCCCAGAGGTAGAACGTCAGCGCCGCGCCGAAGCCCCCGAGATAAACCGCGCCGAACCATTGCGGGACACCGAAAGCGGCGACCGGGGCAAAACTGCCGCACGCGAGCGAGGCGAGGATAAGGCAGGCGGCGCCGGCGGCCATGGCCATCGTGGTGAACGGGATGGGGCCGGAGCGGCGGATGAAGGGCTTCGACCAGATACTGTAGAGCGCCATGCAGAGCGCGGCCGCGACCATCAGGAGATCGCCGCGCCACGCCCCTTCCGGCGCGGCGCTGAGGCCGGAGAGCAGGGCCATGGCGACGCCTGTGATCGTCACCAGTACGCCCGTGGTCTTTCGCACCGTCAATTGCTCGCTGCCAAGCACCGCGCCGACCGCCATCGTCAGCAACGGCAAGGTCGAGAGCGCGAGCGCACCTCGCGCCGCCGTCGTGAAGATCAGCGATGCGTTGAACAGGATTGGAAACAGGGCAAAGAACAACAGGCCCAGGCCGATCACTGCCGGCCAATCGCGCCGCGCCGGCCAGCCTCTTCGCTGGATCAGGACGAGCGGAAGCAGCAGCAGGAAGCCGATGCCGAAGCGGAATGCGCCGATGGCGAGCGGGTCGATGGCGCCCACGAGGTAGCGCGTTGCCCCGATCGACGTGCCGCCAAGGGCGCTCGAAAGCACCGCGGCCAGGACACCCCAAGTCTCACCCATCAAGTCTCATCCGGCTTGATCCCCTTTTTGGCTCTTGCCGATGGTAGGGGACAGGCGCTAATCAGGGAATGGAATTTATCTGACAGATAAAATCACCATTCGTTATGAGCCTGGATCCGGACCTCCTGAAGGCATTCGTTGCGGTGGCGGACCACCGTTCCTTCACCCGCGCGGCCGTGGCGCTGAACCGGACGCAATCAGCGGTCAGCATGCAGGTGAAGCGGCTGGAAGAGCGGCTGCAGGCGGAGTTGTTTCACCGCACTAAAGCCAACGTCGATCTGAGCGCAGCCGGCGAGGGCTTGCTCGGCTATGCGCGCCGCATCCTCAGCCTGAACGAGGAGGCGATGGGCCGCGTCCGGGAGCACAAGGTGGAGGGACGCGTCCGCCTCGGCGTGATGGACGATTACGGCACGCTACTGGTCCCGCCGCTGCTCGCCAGCTTCGTCGCCAACTATCCGCTGATCCATATCGAGATGGAGACGGGGCTGACGTCCTCCATGACCGACCGGCTTGGCGAGGCCTACGATCTCGTCATCGCCATGCATCCGCAAGGGAGCGGCGAGGGCGAACTCTTGCGACACGAGCAGGCGGTGTGGGCGGCGAGCCCGGAGCACCGCGTCGAGGAGCTCAACCCGCTTCCCGTGGCGCTCTATCCGCAGGGCTGTCTGTTCCGGAGCTGGGCGATGCAGGCGCTCGACACTGCGAAACGGCCGTGGCGGCTCGCCTTCGTCAGCCACAGCCTCGCGGCGGTCGAGGCGATCGCAGCCCAAGGCTTGGCGGTGACCGTGGTCAAGGCCGGCACCTTTCCGCCGCGACTGCGACGCCTCTCGGAGCGAGACGGCATGCCGCCGCTGCCGCGCGCCGAGATCAGGCAGCATCGCGCCGCCAATCTATCGCGCGCGGCGTCGCTATTGGCCGACCATCTGGTCGCGGAGCTCGCGCAACCGGTCTAGAGCTTCGGTTCTGACTGAATCAGAACCGAAGTTCTAGATTCTTATTTTGACGCGTTTTCTTCACGCGAACCGGTATCCACTTCGCTCGAAAACGCTCTGATTAATACGTCGCGCGGCCGCCGGAGATGTCGAACACGGCTCCAGTGGAGAAGGCGCAATCCTCCGACGCCAGCCAGGCGACCAGCGCGGCGAGCTCTTCCACCAGCACGAAGCGGCCCTTCGGGATCTTCGACAGCATGAAGTCGATATGCTGCTGCGTCATCTGGTCGAAGATCGCGGTACGCGCCGCCGCCGGCGTCACCGCGTTGACGAGGATGTCGTGCTGCGCGAGTTCCTTGCCGAGCGATTTCGTCAGCGCGATCAGGCCGGCCTTGGACGACGAATAGTGCGCCGCGTTGGGATTGCCTTCCTTGCCGGCGATCGAGGCGATGTTGACGATGCGGCCGTAGCCCTGCTTGAGCATCGCCGGCACGATCGCCTTGCAGCAGATGAAGGGACCGTCGAGGTTGATGCGCAGCACCTTGCGCCATTCCTCGAGATCGGTCTCCCACACGGTCTTGTTGATGCCGGCGATGCCGGCATTGTTGACGAGGATGTCGATCTTGCCGAACGCTTTCAGCGTCTCGTCGCGCGTCTTCTCCACCGCGGCCAGATCGGCCACGTCGACCTTGAATGCGGCCACTTCCGGGCCAATCTCCTTCGCGGTCTTCTCGGCCAGGGCGATGTCATGATCCCAGATCGCGACTTTGGCGCCGGAGGCGACAAAGCGCTCGGTGATCGCGCGCCCAAACCCCTGCGCGCCGCCGGTGACAACGGCACTGCGGCCGGTGAGATCGTATTCGTTCATGGTGTGCCTTCCCTAAGATTAGAGTGTCCAGCCGCCGTCGATGGCATGCGCGACGCCGGTGGTGAACGCGCTCTCGTCGCTGGCGAGATAGATGGCGAGTGCGGCGATCTCTTCGGCGGTGCCGAGCCGGCCCATCGGCTGGCGGGCGATGAACATCTCGCGCCCTCGCGGGCCTGCGGCGGCGGCGCGCTGCAGCATCGAGGGCGTCTCGACCGTACCGGGGCAGATGCAGTTGCAGCGGATGCCTTTGGAGATGAAGTCGGCCGCGACGGAGCGGGTAAGGGCTGCCACCGCAGCCTTCGTCGCGCCATAGACGTAACGGTTCGGTGCGGCCTTGAACACGCCGGCGGCGGAGGAGATGTTCACGATCGCCCCGCCGCCGGCGTCCAGCATGCCGGGCAGGAAGGCGCGGATCGTGCGGTGCATCGACTTCACATTGAGGTCGAAGGAGAAATCCCAGTCCTCGTCGGAGCAATCGAGCACCGTGCCATGATGGACGAAGCCGGCGGCATTGAGCAGGATATCGGTCTTGCCGGCGCGCTTGGCCATCGCCGTGACCGCAGCGGTGTCGCGCACGTCGAGGCGCGCCACCTCGGCGACGCCCTCCTGCTTGAGGAGCGCGAGCTTCTCCTCGTCGATATCGGTCGCGAACACGGTGGCGCCCTCGCGCGCAAAGGCGACCGCGCAGGCGCGGCCGATGCCCACGGCGGCCGCGGTGACGAATGCGCGCTTGCCCTTCAGGCGGTCTGACATGTTGTCTCCTTCGTCTGGCTCCGTCATTCCGGGGCGCGCGAAGCGTGAGCCCGGAATCCATTTGTCCGCTTGCGTATGTGGCGCAATGGATTCCGGGTTCGTCGCTTCGCGACGCCCCGGAATGACAGCACGTCAATGATTATCCCTGGCCACGCCGACCTTGCCGGCGATGTCGTGATAGCGGGTGGCGAGTTCGAGGCAGGCGCCGGTGGCCTGCTGGCCGACGGTCGCGCGGTAGAGCTCCTGCCACGGCGTCTGGTTCGCCGGATAGCGGAAGCCGCCATTCGCCTTCAAATCGGCATGCCGCTTCTTCACCTCGTCGTCCGAGATCAGGATATTGGCCGTGCCCTTGTTCAGGTCGATGCGCACCCGGTCGCCGGTCTTCAGGATCGCCAGCCCGCCATCGGCGGCGGCTTCCGGCGAGGCGTTGAGGATCGAGGGCGAGCCCGAGGTGCCGGACTGGCGTCCGTCGCCGATGCACGGCAGGGACAGGATGCCGCGTTTGATCAGCGCCGCCGGCGGCTGCATGTTCACGACTTCGGCACCGCCGGGATAGCCGATCGGACCGGCGCCGCGGATGAACAGCATGCAGTGCTCGTCGATCTCGAGCGCGGGATCGTCGATCCGCTCGTGGTAATCCTCCGGTCCCTCGAACACGATGGCGCGGCCCTCGAATGCATTCGGGTCCCTGGGATTAATGAGATAGCGGTCGCGGAACTCCTTGGAGATCACGCTGGTCTTCATGATCGCGGAATCGAACAGATTGCCGCGCAGCACCAGGAAGCCTGCGTCCTTCACCAGCGGCTTGTCATAAGTCCAGATCACGTCACCATCGGGCTGGGCCGCTTCCTTGCAGTTCTCGCCCATGCTGCGGCCGTTGACCGTCACCGCATCTTCATGGATACGCTTGTGCGTCATCAATTCACGCACCACCGAAGGCACGCCGCCGGCGCGGTGATATTCCTCGCCGAGATAGAAGCCGGCCGGCTGCATGTTCACCAGCAGCGGCACGTCATGGCCATATTTCTGCCAGTCGTCGATCGACAATTCGACGCCGACATGGCGGGCAAGCGCATTGATATGGATCGGCGCGTTGGTCGAGCCGCCGATCGCCGAATTCACCACGATGCAGTTCTCGAACGCCTTGCGGGTGAGGATATCGGAGGGCTTCAGGTCCTCCCAGACCATCTCGACGATGCGCTTTCCGGTCTCATAGGAGATCTGGCCGCGCTCGCGATAGGGGGCGGGGATCGCCGCGCAGCCCGGCAGCGACATGCCGAGCGCTTCGGCCAGCGAGTTCATGGTCGAGGCGGTGCCCATCGTGTTGCAATGGCCGACGGACGGCGCCGAGGAGGCGACGATGTTCATGAACTCCTCGTAGTCGATCTCGCCCGCGGCGAGTTGCTCACGCGCCTTCCAGACCACTGTGCCGGAACCGGAGCGCACGCCATTGTGCCAGCCGTTCAGCATCGGCCCGCCCGACAGCACGATCGCAGGCAGGTTGACGGTCGCCGCCGCCATCAGGCAGGCGGGCGTGGTCTTGTCGCAGCCGGTGGTCAGCACCACGCCATCGAGCGGATAGCCGAACAGCACTTCGACGAGGCCGAGATAGGCGAGGTTACGGTCGAGCGCGGCGGTCGGCCGCTTTCCCGTCTCCTGGATCGGATGGGTCGGAAACTCCATCGCGATGCCGCCGGCTTCACGAATGCCCTCACGCACCCGGTGCGCGAGTTCAAGATGATGGCGATTACAGGGCGAGAGATCGTTGCCGGTCTGCGCAATGCCGATGATTGGTTTGCCGGACTGCAGTTCCTGCCGCGTCAGCCCATAATTAAGGTAGCGCTCGAGATAGAGCGCGGTCATGCCGGGGTTGTGCGGGTTGTTGAACCATTCGCTGGAGCGGAGCTTGCGCTTGGTGACTGGTGTAACAGGCTTGTTCATTGTTTCTCCCCGAGCGCAACGGCTCATGCTGCACTGCACTCAGCCTCGTTTCATTGACGCGACTTTATGCACGTCGATCGACTGTTCGCAATTGATTGAGCACGCGATATTCAACTTTGATCCAACGACATCGCGAAAAAATTCTGCTAAGAGGCAACCCAACTTGAAGAGCGGGCGGGGCCTTTATGGTCCTAACCGCCGCTAGAATCGGAGGGAATTGAATGGCGTCGGTGCAGATTAGCGACGTGCGGAAGTCGTTCGGTGGGTTTGAAGTCCTGCACGGCGTGACTGTTCCGATCGAGGACGGTGCGTTCGTGGTGTTGGTCGGCCCCTCCGGCTGCGGCAAGTCGACGTTGCTGCGCATGTTGGCGGGACTGGAGAACATTACCTCCGGGACGATCTCGATCGGCAATCGCGTGGTGAACAACGTGCAGCCGAAAGAGCGCGACATCGCGATGGTGTTCCAGAACTACGCGCTCTACCCGCATATGACCGTTGCCCAAAATATGGGCTTCTCATTGAAATTGAGGAACGCGAACCAGCAGGACATTGCCGCCCGGGTCAAGAAGGCTGCCGAAATCCTCGCGTTATCGCCGCTCCTGGAGCGCTTTCCCCGTCAATTGTCGGGCGGTCAACGCCAGCGCGTCGCAATGGGGCGCGCCATCGTCCGCGATCCCCAGGTGTTCCTGTTCGACGAGCCGCTGTCCAACCTCGACGCCAAGCTTCGGGTTGCGATGCGCACCGAGATCAAGGAACTGCATCAGCGGCTGAAGACCACGACCGTCTACGTCACCCACGATCAGATCGAGGCCATGACCATGGCCGACAAGATCGTGGTGATGCATGACGGCATCGTCGAGCAGATGGGATCGCCGCTCGAGCTCTATGACAAGCCCGACAACCAGTTCGTCGCAGGTTTCATCGGCTCGCCGGCAATGAATTTCCTGAACGGGCACCTGAAATCCAACGGGCAGATTTACGTCGAGACCGAGAATGGCGCCAGATTGCCGGTGGCGACGGCGCCTACCGCCTCCGATGGGCTTCCGGTCGTCTACGGCATCCGGCCCGAACATCTCGAACTCGCCAGCGACGGCATCGAGGCCGAGGTCGTCGTCGTCGAGCCAACCGGCTCGGAAACGCAGATCGTGTCGCGCATCGGCACGCAGGACATCATTGCGGTGTTCCGCGAGCGACATGACGTCAAGCCTGGCGAGCGCATCCATTTGCGGCCGCGCGCGTCGGCCGCTCATCTGTTCGACAAGGACACCGGCCACCGCCTCTAGGCGGCCGGATTAACAAGCCCAAACAAGACCATAAAATTAAGTAAGTAAGGGAGAAGACTTGAAATGAATAAGTTTACCACCGATCGCCGCTCGCTGCTCAAGGGCGGCGCGGGCCTTTTGGCTGCCGCAGCGACGATGTCGGGCGACGAGCTCTTGGGCTATGCGAAGGCCTGGGCGCAGACTTCGCCGTGGAAGCCGGAGCCGGGGGCGAAGATCAATCTGTTGCGCTGGAAGCGCTTCGTCGAAGCCGAAGACGTCGCCTTCATGAAGATCGTCGACGCCTTCCAGAAGGCCAACAACGTCACCATCAACGTCTCCAACGAATCCTACGACGACATCCAGCCCAAGGCGTCGGTTGCCGCCAACACCGGGCAGGGCCTCGACATGGTCTGGGGACTCTATTCGCTGCCGTTCCTGTTCCCGAGCAAATGCGTCGATGTCACCGATGTCGCCGACTATCTCGGCCAGAAGTGTGGCGGCTGGACCGACTCCGGCAAGGCCTATGGCATGCTCAACGGCAAATGGATCGGCATTCCCGTTGCCGCCACCGGCGGCCTCGTCAACTACCGCGTCGCCGCGGCCGAGAAGGCCGGCCACAAGGAATTCCCGAAGGATCTCGCCGGCTTTGCCGACCTCGTGAAGGGCATGAACAAGAACGGCACGCCGGCCGGCATGGCGCTGGGCCATGCTTCCGGTGATGCCAATGGCTGGCTGCATTGGGCGCTGTGGGCCCATGGCGGCAAGATGATCGACAAGAACAACAAGGTCGTCATCAACTCACCGGAGACCGCGAAGTCGCTCGAATACGTCAAGGGCCTTTACGAGAACTTCGTGCCGGGCACGGCGTCGTGGAACGACAGCTCCAACAACAAGGCGTTCCTCGCCGGCCAGCTTCACCTGACCACGAACGGCATCTCGATCTATGTGACGGCGAAGAAGGAGAATCCGCAGATCGCGGAGGATATGAATCACGCGCATCTGCCGCCCGGCATCGACGGCAAGACGCGCGAGCTTCACCTCGGCTTCCCGATCCTGATCTTCACCTTCTCGAAGTATCCGCAGACCTGCAAGGCGTTCACCGCCTTCATGCTGGAGCCGGACCAGTTCAATCCATGGATCGAAGCGGCACAGGGTTATCTGTCCCACTTCCTCCTCGCCTACGACAAGAACCCGGTCTGGACCGCCGATCCGAAGACGACGCCTTACCGCAGCGTCGCGCAGAGCGCGTCGACGCCGGCCGGCGAGGCGCAGATGAGCGAGAATGCGGCGGCCGCGATTGCCGACTTCGTGCTCGTCGACATGTACGCGAACTACTGCACTGGACGCGAGGATACGAAGACCGCGATGGCTTCGGCCGAACGCGCGGCCAAGCGCATCTTCCGCTAAGGGAACGGCCGGCGCAGACCATCGCGCCGGCCCAGGTTTGAAGGTGATCGGGGCAACGCTCGGCCGTGGGGGCACGGGCCGGGCGTTGCCTTCGATTAGGAGTTGGAGACGGAATGAGTACTGTCCAGACATCGATGCCGGTACAGGCCGCCGCAGCCGGCGAGCCGTCACTCTGGTCGAGGCTGCGCACGAGCCGCAACTGGGCGGCGCTGTGGTTCATGCTGCCGGCGGCGGCTTTCCTGATTCTGTTCCTGGCCTATCCGCTTGGCCTTGGTATCTGGATGAGCTTCACGGACGAGCGCATCGGCCGTGAGGGCGTCTTCATCGGCCTTGAGAACTATCAATGGCTGTGGGACGACGCGATCTTCTGGCTGTCGGTCTTCAACACGATCCTCTACACGCTGGTCGCCAGCATCATCAAATTCGCGATCGGCCTTTATCTCGCGCTCCTGCTCAACCGGCACATGCCGTTCAAGGCAATGATCCGCTCGATCGTGCTGATTCCCTTCATCGTGCCGACGGTGCTGTCGGCGATCGCGTTCTGGTGGATCTACGACGCCCAATTCTCAATCATCTCGTGGTCGCTGATCAAACTCGGCCTGATCGAGCACAACATCAACTTCCTCGGCGACAGCAACTGGGCCCGCGGCAGCGTCATCTTCGCCAATGTCTGGCGCGGCGTTCCCTTCGTTGCGATCACGCTATTGGCCGGCCTGCAGACGGTCTCGCCCTCGCTCTACGAGGCCGCGACGCTCGACGGCGCCACCAACTGGCAGCGCTTCCGCTACATCACCTATCCGCTGCTGACGCCGATCATCGCCGTGGTGATGACGTTCTCAGTGCTATTCACCTTCACCGACTTCCAATTGATCTGGGCCTTGACCCGCGGCGGGCCGGTCAATGCGACGCATCTGATGGCGACGCTGAGCTATCAGCGCGGCATCATCTCCGGACGGCTGGGGGAGGGCGCGGCGATTGCGACCGCGATGATCCCGTTCCTGCTCGCCGCGATCGCGATCTCCTGGTTCGGCATGCAGCGCCGCAAGTGGCAGCAAGGATCGAACAATGACTGATTCAGCCCTGCATTCGAAAGCACCGGCGCCGGCCGCGACCGACGACTCCGAGGGCATGAGCTATCTGGAGTCGCTGCCGCGCCGCCTGATCACGCTCTATCTGCCGCTGTTCATCATCCTCGTGGTGCTCCTGTCCCCGTTCTACTGGATGGTGCTGACGTCGATCAAACCCGACGAGCAGTTGATCGACATGGAGAAGTTCAACCCGTTCTGGGTTGTCCATCCGACCTTCAAGCACATCAGCAAGCTCCTGTTCGAGACGCAGTATCCGAGGTGGCTCTGGAACACGATGTATGTGGCCGTTGGAGCCACCTTCCTGTCGATCGCGGCCAGCGTGCTGGCGGCCTATGCGATCACGCGGCTGCGGTTCAAGGGCGCCGACACCGTCGGCATCCTGATCTTCTTCGCCTATCTGGTGCCGCCGTCGATCCTGTTCATCCCGCTGGCCTCGGTGATCCAGGCCTACGGCCTGTTCGACTCGCCGCTGTCGCTGATCCTGGTCTATCCGACCTTGCTCATTCCGTTCTCGACCTGGCTCTTGATGGGATACTTCAAGACCATCCCCTATGAGCTCGAGGAATGCGCGCTGATCGACGGCGCCTCGCGCTGGCAGATCCTGGTCAAGATCATCGTGCCCTTGGCAATCCCCGGCCTGATCTCGGCCTTCATCTTCTCGTTCACGCTGTGCTGGAACGAGTTCATCTATGCGCTCACCTTCCTGCAATCGACGCC
The DNA here is from genome assembly GCF_043638955.1 of Bradyrhizobium sp. 31Argb. Taxonomy (NCBI): domain Bacteria; kingdom Pseudomonadati; phylum Pseudomonadota; class Alphaproteobacteria; order Hyphomicrobiales; family Nitrobacteraceae; genus Bradyrhizobium; species Bradyrhizobium sp. 31Argb. The sequence goes on from NZ_JBEGDB010000050.1 coordinate 38,924, forward strand.
GAACAAGACGGTGCCGGTCGCGATCGTCAATGAGTTCGTCGACGGCGACATCTACAAATGGGGATCGCTGATGGCCGGTGCGCTGGTCGGCTCGCTGCCGCTCGTGATCCTTTACGCCTTCTTCGTCGAGCATTATGTGTCGGCCATGACGGGAGCCGTGAAGGAATAGCGCGAGAGGCCCGTTTCCGGAGTATGGTGATTTCAGATCGGAGCGACGGTGGCAGTTCTCCCTCTCCCCGTAAGAACGGCTGTCATATTCGCACATCTTGCGAAGGAATTTGATCGCTGATTCCGTGAGTTGAACGATGATTCGCGGGAGTGAGCGATGTCTGGGATGGACTACGGGCTGGGTCGGTTTGGCGATGCGCGGCTGGAAAAAGGGGGGCGCATTTGCATGCGGCGCTGGTTGCGCGGCCAGGCTCGTGCATCCGTCAACTGGCGCAATGCAGCCGCGCGCGTGAGATTCAGTTCACGCGCTTTCTTCGCAACGACGCGGTGACGGCAGAAGAGATAGCCGCGTACGCGGCGGAACGCACAGCGGCGCGGGCGAGGGGACGTGATGTCGTCGTGGTCCAGGATACCAGCGAGCTTTCGCTGGGAGGGCGGCGTGCGAAAGCGAACGGCTACGGGCCGATCGGGAAAGGCGGAGCGCTGCGGGGCCTGTTGCTGGATGCCGCCCTGGCGGTCGAT
>NZ_JBEGDB010000510.1:0-2521 GCF_043638955.1 Bradyrhizobium sp. 31Argb
GACAAGGCCCGCGCCAAAATGGGCCGCGCCTATCCCGACACTTCCAAAGAGTCATAATCACTGTGACGAGGTACTAGGCCTAGCTCCTCCGGCTAACGCCGGTGTCCGGTCGAAACGGGGGGCAGTTCACATGGACTCGCGCGCGCAATCCGACGCGGTCTTCAGAACATGCGGATCCAGGCCTTCCTGATCGCCGCGGCTGTCAACCTGAAGAGGCTGGCGTTCGCTCTTTTGCGCTTTCTCCAGATTGCCGCAGCCTCTTTCGTATTGCCCGATGATCATCGCCATCTCGCCGCCGCCTGATCCGCGGCCGCTATCGGCGTTTGGCTCTAAGCGGTTTTTCAACGGCCCCACGCGGCATCGCTGCCAGGAGGCGTTGAGCACCTTGGCGACGGTGGCCTTGATGCCCTCATGGGCGTCGGAGACGACTAACTTGACGCCGCGCAAGCCTCGGCGGGCGAGCTTGCGCAGGAACGCGGTCCAGAACGTCTCGGCTTCGGAGGGGCCGATGTCCAGCCAAGAACCTCGCGCCGGCCGTCGCTGTTGACGCCGACGGCGACGATCACCGCGACCGACACGATGCGGCCATTCTGGCGCACCTTCACGTAGGTGGCGTCGATCCACAGATAGGGCCAGTCGCCCTCGATTGGCCGGGCGAGAAAGGCCTTCACCTTCTCGTCGATCTCTCCACACAGCCGGCTCAGCTGGCTTTTGGAGATGCCGCTCATCCCCATCGCCTGGACGAGATCGTCCACCGAACGGGTCGAGACGCCCTGCACATAGGCTTCCTGCACCACGGCGGTCAGCGCCTTCTCGGCCATCCGGCGCGGCTCCAGGAAGCCCGGGAAGTAGGAGCCCTTGCGCAGCTTGGGAATGCGCAGCTCGACCGTGCCGGCGCGGGTCTCCCAGGTCCGGTCGTGGTAGCTGTTGCGCTGCGCCAGACGCTCGGGGTTCTTCTCGCCGTAACCCGCCCCGGTCTAGCTTTCGACTTCCAGCTCCATCAGACGTTGGGCGGCAAAGCCGATCATCTCGCGCAACAGATCGGCATCAGGGGTCTTCTCCACGAGCGTGCGCAGGTTCATCATGTCGTCGGTCATCGGTGGTTCCTCGGTTGCGTTGGCGTGTCGCAACCCGATCCTACCGGCGAACTGCCGGTGACCACCGCAAAGCCGCCCGCCCGCTACGGCGCTATTGGGAGCGCGCGTACGGGCGGCTTTGCTCTACCGAGCTACACCATCACTCGGGAGTACGTCATGCCAAGCTGATGATTGCTTGTGGGTGCAAGTCCCATCCGGCCAAAGCCGAAGCAGGCGAGCCGGGACCGAGTCTTGCGGGCGTCGCGGCAACGCGGGGTCTGAAGTGTAGACAGGAGCCATGCGGGGTGCGGGAATGAGCCTCGAAAGGTGGATGTTCGCGGAGGCCGAGTGTGTTCCCTAGTCACGAAGGCAGCATGAGCATCGTCGTTATGCGAGACGATGCCGCTCCGTCGGGGTCGACGGCCGCATCACGCATGGAAGGCAATCATCGGAACATGAGAGGCCCGACCGGGTCCACTGGATTGGTCTCCAGTGGGGGACAACGGCAAGGCACTGCCAGAGCCGCGGTCCGAGCTGAGGTCGGGAGTCGGACTGGTCCATAGTGTGCGCTGGGCAGCGCGTGAATCAGGAGGGTTGAAGTCCCTTCGGTGCTCGAATGAGGAGCACCGTATTCGAAGACGGGGGTAATGCCTCGTTGGCCAGGCGCGCGAGCGTCTGGAGGACAGGGTGTCCGGAGCGATCCGGAATCCGAAGGGTTTGAGGAGAAGTATCGGGCCGTAATCGAGGGGCAACCCACAGATGAACAGGTCGGCCAAAGATGGGGCAAGGTCGAGCCCGCATTATGGGGGCGAAGGCGTTACTCATTCACCCATCGTACCAAGGTGTTTGCTGACGGCACGATACGGAAGATTCATGCGTGACCCCAGGAGACCTGCCTGTGTCCCGGCAGTAACCGGGAAAGTGACCTTATAAGCGCAAGCGAAGTGGGAAGCGATGCACAGGCAGGAGTCGGAGAACGGAGTAGTACCAGAAGCGCGAGACGAATAACTCGCGTGACCAGCAATGGCGGATCGAGAGTGATCCGGGGAAGGACGTTCGTGAACGGGTCGAGAGAAGATGCGTCGAGATAGATGAGAAAGCAGCGTGGAGATGGACAGTTCCTTTTGTGAAAAACCCGAACGTCACGCTTCGAGGAGACTATCGGATCATCTTGTTCTCGAAGATCAGAAGCAGAAGGTCCACTCTCTGGTGGACAAGGTGTATTCACGCAAGAACTTGAAGCTTGCGTGGGAGCGCGTTCGCGCCAATCATGGGGCAAGCGGCGCAGACAAGGTGACCATTGAGGAGTTCGAGGCCAGTCTGGACGAAAATCTGGAACGGCTTCATCAAGAGCTTCGCGATGACACCTAAGCGCGCGCCTGATTTTTGACTCATGGATCGATTCGTCCCGGCCTCCGACAAGGAGGCAAAGCATGAATGTACGT
>NZ_JBEGDB010000511.1:0-2488 GCF_043638955.1 Bradyrhizobium sp. 31Argb
CGCAACCTCGGACCGGCCGACAGTCGGAGCTACATCCGTCAAGCGAAAGTAACATCCTCAGGTGAGGCAATACGCATCACCAATATCTGCCGCTGCGGCACCTTCGCGCAGGTGCGTGAAGCGGTCCACGCTGTTGCGAACGCGTGAGGTGCCATCATGAATCAGCACGTCATGCTCAATCGCCGCGCGTTCGTGATTGGCACCGCCGCGGCGGGTGCCGGCCTTGCACTCGGCTTCAATCTCCCGCTCGGCCCGACGGTGGCGCGGGCAGCCGATGGCTCGCCTGAAGTCAACGCCTGGGTGGTGATCCGCCCGGACGATACGGTGGTGATCCGTATCGCACGTTCGGAGATGGGCCAGGGCTCGCTCACCGGGCTTGCGCAGCTCGTTGCCGAAGAGCTCGAATGCGACTGGTCGAAGGTTACGACCGAATACCCGACACCGGGCCAGAGCGCGGCACGCGGCCGGCCATGGGGCGATTTCTCGACCGGCGGCAGCCGCGGCATCCGCGGCTCACATGATTACGTCCGCAAGGGCGGCGCCACCGCGCGGCTGATGCTGATCCAGGCCGCCGCCAACGAGTGGAAGGTGCCGGCCGCCGAATGCTCGGCCGCGAGCAGCGTCATCACCCATCTGCCGACGGGCCGGACCACGACCTACGGCCAGGTGGCGGAAGCGGCGGCAAAGCTGAGCCCGCCGTCCGATGTGAAGCTGAAGGACTCCAAGGACTGGAAGATCGCCGGCAAGGGGCTGAAGCGCCTCGACACCGCCGACAAGACCACCGGCGCGATGGTCTACGGCATCGACTTCAAATTGCCCGGCATGTTGAACGCCGCGATCAAGGATTGCCCGGTGTTCGGCGGCAAGCTGAAGAGCTTCGATGAGGCCAAGATCGCCAACATGAAAGGCGTCAAGAAGGTGGTGCGCGTCGGCGACAGCGGGGTTGCCGTCGTCGCCGACACCTGGTGGCACGCCAAGACCGCGCTCGATGCACTGCCGATCGAGTGGGACGAAGGCCCGAACGCCAAGACCTCGAGCGAGACGATCAGCAAATGGCTGGCCGAAGGACTGGAACCGTCGCAGGCGGCGTTCGTCGGCAACCAGAACGGCAATGCGATGGCGGAGATCGCGCGTGCCGCAAAGGTAGTCGAGGCGGTCTACAACTATCCCTACCAGAACCAGGCCACGATGGAGCCGATGAACGCAACCGCGCTCCATACCGGCGACAAGCTCGATGTCTGGTGCGGCACGCAGAACGGCGAAGCTGCCTTCGCTACCGCGGTGCAAGCCTCAGGCCTTCCGCCTGAGAAATGCGACGTCCACAAGCTGATCCTCGGCGGCGGTTTCGGCCGGCGCGGCCAGAGCGATTATGTGCGGCAGGCGGTCTTGATCGCCAAGGAGATGCAGGGCACGCCGATCAAGCTGCTCTGGTCCCGCGAAGAGGACATGCAGCACGGCTTCTATCATCCGGTCACCCAATGCCGGATGGTCGGCGCCTTCGATGCCGATAACAACCTGACCGCGCTGCGCATGCGGATCTCCGGCCAGTCGATCCTGGCGCGGCTGCGGCCCGAGGCGATGATCAACGGCATGGACCCCGCGACCTTCCAGGGTCTTGCACCCAGCGGCGAAGCGGCGATCGGCTATTCGATCCCGAACCTGTTGATCGAACATTCGATGCGCAATCCGCACGTCCCGCCCGGCTTCTGGCGCGGCGTCAACATCAACCCGAACACGATCTATCTCGAGAGCTTCATGGACGAACTCGCGCATGCGGTCGGCCAGGATCCGCTCGCCTTCCGTCGCAAACTGATGGCGGGTCATCCGAAGCATCTGGCGGTGCTGAATGCGGTCGCCGAGCGGATCGGCTGGGATAAGCCGCCGCCGCAGGGCGTCTATCGCGGGCTCGCGCAGGTGATGGGCTATGGCAGCTATGTCGCCGGCGCCGCCGAGATCTCGGTGACCGACGGCAGCAAGATCAAGGTGCATCGCATCGTCGCCGCCACCGATCCCGGCTACGTCGTCAATCCGGCGCAGGTGGAACGGCAGGTCGCGGGCTCCTTCGTCTACGGCCTCTCCGCCCTGTTCTACGGCGGCTGCACCGTGAAGGACGGCCGCATCGAGCAGACCAACTTCGACACCTACAACTCGATGCGCATCAGCGAGATGCCGAAGGTGGAGACGATCCTGATGCCGAGCGGCGGCTTCTGGGGCGGCGTCGGCGAGCCGACCATCGGCGTCGCCGCGCCCGCGGTGCTGAATGCCTACTTCGCGGTGACTGGAAAACGTATCCGCTCGGTGCCGCTGCGGCAGCAGAACATCAGCTTCGCGTAAGGAAGTTGTGGTTCACAACCTGACAAGCGAGTCGTCCCGGGCTTAACTCGGGACGGCAAGACATTGCGGGCGCAAGCGACTAGGCCGTGTGGACAGTTACCTTATCCAGAGCAGAGTGGCGGCAATGGCGACGACGGCGAAGTAGTTTCGCGCG
>NZ_JBEGDB010000512.1:0-2437 GCF_043638955.1 Bradyrhizobium sp. 31Argb
TCGTCGCCATTGCCGCCACTCTGCTCTGGATAAGGTAACTGTCCACACGGCCTAAGGCCATATGCGATTCCCCTACCTGAAAGGGGAGGGTGATTACCCGTGCCAGCCGTCAGAGCTGCGTCTTGTAGCGCTCTTCCACCACCGCCTGGCTCTCCGGCTCGCCGAGCGTGGTCTGGTCGTGGATCACTTCGCTGATGCTCGGGAATACCTTGCGCTCGACGCGTCTGTCCGCCGACCACAGTTTCGAGCGCATCAAGGCCTTGCCGCAGTGGAAATAGGCTTCCGCGACGTCGACGCGCAGCACCGCGCGCGGCGGCTTGCCGAATTCCACCATCGAAGCCAGGAGCTCCGGATCGGACGAGAGACGTCCCTTGCCGCCGACGCGCAATGTCTCGTCGATCCCCGGCACGAAGAAGATGAGCTGCAGAAAGCCCGAACCCTCGACGATGTTCCGGAAGCTGTCGATGCGGTTGTTGCCGGAGCGGTCCGGCATCAACAACAGGTTCGGCGAGGCGACGCTGACGAAGCCCGGATTGCCGCCGCGCGGGGACGCATCGACGCTGCCGTCGGAGCCGGAGGTCGCCAGCACGCAGAACGGCGACATGCCGATGAACTTCCTCGCATGCACATCGATCTCTGGCCGCGCCTTCGCGATCACGCGCGCAGTCGGCTTTTGATAGATCGAGGCGAGGTCGGCAGCGGCAAGGTCGGTCACGGGCGATCTCCGGATGTCGTATTTGCGACAAGCGTATCATCGCGAAATTCCGCCGTCATCCCGCGCTGAAAGAGGCATGCTCAGCCTCAGCCGCGATCCTCGACATCCGTCTCGGGGCGGTCGCTGCCGGCGGCGGTCTCGGTGTGCCATTGTCCGTCAGGGGTTTCATACTCGATCGCCTCGGTGCGGCCGGGCACCCGCTGCTCGGCCGCCACACGTCGGGCGGCGGCCAGCGCAGCGGCATGGGTCGCGAACGGTTCGGAGAACACGCCGTCCACGGTGTAGGCCCATCCGCCGTCATGTTCGACGATCTTGTAGATCACATGGCTCATCGGGAACTCGCTTTGCGTTGCGGCCGGGAGGGGTGAAGCCACCGGCGCTTTCATGACAGAATAGGCGATGATGTCGGAATTTCCATGGACCAATCGTCCTTGGGCTAAGGCAACGGACCCGGGCCGCCGGTGACAGGAGTAAAGCATGTGCCGCAACATCAAGACGCTGTTCAATTTCGAGCCGCCCGCGACCGAGGACGAGATCCACGCTTCCGCACTGCAATTCGTGCGCAAACTGTCCGGTTTCAACAAGCCGTCGCAGGCCAATGAAGCTGCCTTCGATCGCGCGGTCGCCGAGGTCTCGGACGCCGCGCACCGGCTTCTCGTTTCGCTACACACCACGGCACCGGCGCGCGACCGCGAAGTGGAGGCGGAGAAGGCAAAGGAGCGCTCGCGGCTGCGGTTCGGGTGAGCCGCGCCGGCTGGCGGCCTATTTCTTGTCCTTGTGCTTCTTCTTTTTCTTGTCCTTGTGATCCTCGTCTTCACCGGGATCGTCGAGGTCAGCGGGTTGCTCGGCCACGGCCGCAGCCAATGCTTCGCGCTCGGCCGCCTCCTGCTCGCGCTGGCGGCGATAGTCTTCCCAGGCGTCGAAGATCATGTGCAGCCACGGCATCACCTGTTCGATCGAAGGCAGTTGCCCGGGCGGGCCCGGCTCGCCGCGCGGACCGGCCGGACCCTGCGGCCCGGCGGGACCATGCGAACCGGGCGCACCCTGCGGGCCCGGTTCGCCCCGCTTACCTTGCGCACCAGGCTTGCCCTGCGCTCCCGGCTTGCCTTGCGGGCCGGGCTTGCCGCGCGCCCCGTCGGGGCCGCGCCGGCCGGGATGTCCCTGCGGTCCCGGCCGTCCCTGTTCGCCGGGCCGGCCGCGTGGGCCCTGTGCGCCCGCTGCTCCGCGCCGGCTGGAAGCATCATCGGCCACTGCTGCACTCCGAATGAAATTGCGCCCGCGCGTTCTTAGCGGCGTTTGGCGACCGCTTCAATTCCGCGAGCGGATTGATCAACATCAATGATGCAATCGCGCTCCATGGCATCGTCACGATGTGATGGTGGAACGGGAGCGAAGCCATGAACGCAGGCTGGAAGATCTTCTTGCTGTCGCTGGCCCTGTTCGCGATTGCCTTCGGTGCCGAGCGGCTCCTTGTGCCCGACATCGTGCCGATCGGCTTTGCCGAGGAGCCGCAATCGCTGTTGTCGGTCCAGACCGCTTTCGTGCTGCGCGCCATCGAACTGATCGCGGGAAGCGTCGCGGCGATCTCGCTCGTCATCACGCTCGGCGCCTGGGTGAGGACGCGCAGCACGCGATCGCACGCGTAGGCGGCTAGCATTACAGTTGTAATTGACTGAGGATTCTGAATCCATGGGCAACCATGATTCGAAGATCGTGGACGCA
>NZ_JBEGDB010000513.1:0-2413 GCF_043638955.1 Bradyrhizobium sp. 31Argb
AGCCACAAAATGCTCCAGGCCAGATGGAACAACGACTTCCTTCTCCGCGCCCTCGCCCATATGCGATAGCCCTACCCCGAGGAGGGGGATTGCATGGGACTGCTTCTCATTGGCTTGGTGGCAGGAATGCTGATCGGCTATGGCATGCCTGTGTCCACCCAGGCGAACTTGCAGATGTGCGGGTCGAAAATCTGTTTCGATGGGAGCGCGCCTCCTGCAACGGAGCCGAAGGCGAGCGCGCCCACGCCCAATGCTGTGGCGAAGACAACGAAGGCTGCAACGGCGACGAAGCCCGACAAGCGATCACCACCCCGCCGGGACACACGGGTCGCGCGTGGCAAGAACCCGCCGCCGAAGGCGATGGCGGACCGCGCCCCCGCTGCCGAGACGTCCGAGGCCGTCCTGGGCAAGGCGAAGATGTCGGTCGCCGCAAAAATGGAAAATCCGGAGTCGGCCGAGTTCACCGACGCGAAGCGGGCAATCAGGAAGAATACGCTGGGGCGGCGGGTGGACACGATCTGCGGTCATGTCAGGGGAAAAAAGGCGTCGGGCGAGGACACCGGGGAGAAGCCATTTCTGTATCTCGTGAAGGAGGATGACGTCTACGTCGTCGACGGCAAAGCGGACTCAGCCGCGGCGATCGCATATCGGAATATTTGTAACTGAGGCGTGACACCGGGAAAGCGGATACCGGTGACCTACATGCGCGCTCGATCGGCGAAAGGCTTATGCCATGGGCCGGTTGCGCGACGCTAGATCATGACCCGATTAGACGGAATCGGATCATGATCTCATCTCTTGTTTGAGCATGATCTTCCTGCGCAAACGCTTCGCGTTTGTCGCGGGGGAAAACCGGTTTCCACTTTTCCGGATCATGCTCTAGTCATTGGCATGGAAATGATTGGGGTAGGGCAGCAATTCCTTCAATTGGGGATATTATGGACGACCTTGTCTCTGCTGCAGAGCGGCTCAACGGATCGCTGCCGTTGCCGGTCCTGCTCATCATCGATCCGCTCACGCTGGCGCGGACCTGCATTCTGCACATTCTCAGGCAGGAGCTGATCGGATTCGAAATCGTCGAAATGGCCACGACCGACACTCTCGGCTGCGCGACGGGACGAGACGTTCGGCTGGCGACGCTCAGCATCGGGGACAAGTCGGTGGCTGATCCCTCCGTCGCCGGCGATCTCGCGCTTCTCGCCGATTGCTGCCCCAACGCCTCGATCGGCATCTTCTGTAACCGGGACGACGAAGCCACCGCGCTCGCGGCCCTGCATCGGGGCATCAGAGGCTTCTTTCCAACCTCGATCCCGGTCGAGCTCGCTGTCGCCGGCTTGCGTCTTGTTCTCGCCGGCGGGGTCTACAGGCCGCTTTCAATTGAAGGGCAGGACGGGTCCTCTAGCTGCGAGCCGATCTACCCTGGCCCGTTGGCGCCGATATATCTGGCGAACAAGGAGCAGATCGAATTCACCCCTCGCGAGCAACACGTGCTGGCGGAATTGGAACTCGGCCTGCCCAACAAGCTGATCGCCGCCAAACTGAAGCTTTCGGAAAACACGGTGAAGATGCACATTCACCACATCATGCGGAAATGTGCCGCTCGCAATCGCACCGAGGCAGTGCTGCGCTGGCGCGCAAGATCGACCGGTCACCGTGGACCGGAGCCCGGTGCATTCTCGTCATCCTGATTTGGCTGTCCCGCAGCTCAATCTTCGCCGAAGGCGGTGTGGAAGCTGTCGAGCAGGGGCCTCAAAGCGTAGATCGCCACGGTGCCGCGCCCGGTTGTTATGAACACCTGGGCCGGCATTCCCGGAATGATCTTCAAGCCATTCTCGACGATCTTGGAATCCTGGACGCGGATTTTCGTCGCGTAGTAGGGCTGGTCGGTGCGCTTGTCGAGCAGGCGGTCGGCCGATACATGCATCACCGTTCCCTTGAGACGCGGGACGCGACGCTGATTGTAGGGCAAGAGATGCACGTCGGCGTTCAGCCCCGGATGAACCAAGTCGATATCCTCCGGCTTGAGGCGTGCGATCACGACCAGCCTGTCCTGCCGGGGCACCAGATCCATCAGCGGAGCGCCGGCCCCGACAACACCGCCCGGCGTATGAACCCGCAGGTCGGTTATCACCCCGTCCTCGGGTGCCTTGACCTCCGTTCGGGCCAATTGGTCCTGCGCCGCCAGCAATTTTTCGCGCAGTTGAAATCCCTGGTTCTGCGCCTCGCGCAATGACTGTGCGATCTCGTTCTGCCGGTCGCTTTCCAGCTTCAGGAGCGTCGCCTGCGATTCGCTGATCACCTGTTTGGCGCGCGAAATATGCGCAATGATCTCGCCCCGCGTATTGCCTCACCTGAGGATGTTACTTTCGCTTGACGGATGTAGCTCCGACTGTCGGCCGGTCCGAGGTTGCGT
>NZ_JBEGDB010000514.1:0-2388 GCF_043638955.1 Bradyrhizobium sp. 31Argb
TGACGAAACAATCCACGAGATCTTCCTAGCCGACCAGATCAGCCCTCAGTGCGTGGTCGCCGGATGACGCTCACAATACATGCGGCCCGAAATCGGTCTCACAAACGCGGGTGTCTTGGTGGACGTCGTCGGGATTGGATATGATGAGTACACGCCAGAGCAACGCGACCAGGTGATCGCCGCATTTCCACGCGGTAATTTTAAAAACGAAATGCTTCAGTTACAGACTTGCTCGGCCTTGAAGAAGCCTCAGACGACGTTTGGGACAGTCAATTTCGACTACATCCAAGAACACGACCCCACATTTCACCGGCCAACCGCCTGCACTCGGATCCGTAATGCGCCTTGGCATAGCTGAGCCGTCGTGGGCATTCGTCTGCGTGTAACGGCGGTTGCGGAAGCCACATAACTCATCACTATCGCGCTTTTTGATATTGGCATCGATGTCCGTTGATCCAAACATCGCCGTTCTCTTTCGGTGGGCTTCGCATCTCCATTCAACGTCGCCTTGCCCCCGCTTCATTCTTGCGCGGGCCACAAAACGAGACTGCATTTCTTGGCTTGGTATCGACCGTCAGCCCGAGTATGTCACGGCGGGCGTAACACCCGACGACATCAAATCATACTTTGCGCGCGCGATAATACGGCGGTCCAGGTCCGCCACCCTGGTAGTCTCGCCGGCAAAATTTGGCTCAACCGGCACACCCCGAGCAGATCGATGATGCATGAACCGCGCGGAATCGTGCCCCTGGAGGCCGTCGCATGCAGCAGGGTAGTCACCCGCGTCAGACACTGGCATCCAATTCGGTGAGCCCGCCGTGACAGCTCCGCACAGATGAATAGGCGAACGATGTCGCTTATTCAGCAGGCGTCACTGAAGGTTGTCCTGGTCCGCGCTCCTTCTTAAGCTGTTCGGCAAGCCAAATGTCGTGATGCTCTTTGGCCCAGTTGAGATCGACCTCTCCGGTGCCCATGGCCTCGAATGCGCCCTCCATCCCGACCGTGCCGATATAGATGTGGCCGAGGATCAAGGCGATGAACAGGATGGCCACGAGCGTGTGTACTACCTCCGCGAGCTGCATCTGGGCGATATCAGTTCCGTAAAACGGGAACAGCAAGAGAAACCCCGATACCGAGACCGCGACGCCGGCCACAAGGGATAGCCAATAGACAAGCTTCTCGCCCAGATTAAAGCGTCCGGCTGGCGCGTGTTTCAACTTGATGAAGCCGCCGCCTTGCCTGACCCAGTCGATGTCAACTTTTTTCAGAAGATTGTCCCTGAAAAAGATCACCGTGATCAGGACGAGACCCACCACGAATGCGGCCCTGGTGAAGTTGTGCACGTACTTTGCCGCTTGCGATATGCTCGAGAACGCTTCCGGGCCGACGACCGGCAAAAGCAGCACCTTGCCGAAGGTGATATTAAGACCGGTTAGGCCAAGAACGACAAAAGACACCGCCGTCAGCCAATGCGAAAACCGTTCTAAGGCTCTGAAGCGAAGCACCTTCCGCCCCGATCGGCCGGCCGAAATCCGGATCCGTCCGATGATCAGATAGGCGGCGCCCAAGACCAGGATCGTGCCGAGGATCACGATGGCGCCGCCCCAACGCAGCCGTACTTCGTGGATATAATCCCACGTACGTCCCTCGGGCTGGATCAACACGCCGGCCTTTGTATCGGGAATGTCGAGGCGCCCTTCAACGCGGGGGAGCTGTCTTAGCAGGTCGCGCTCGCTGGTGACGCTTGCGGTTGGATTGGGCGCACCGTCGGGACCGACCTTCTGTGCGAAGGCGGGCGCCGCCGCTGACATCGCAAGCAGCGCCAAGACGAAGGTCGCCAGACGAAAGCGTGCGAAAAACGTCATGACCGTTACCCTGCTCTCATCCCGCGCCCATCGCGGGCCCGCATGAGCCTGTCCGCTCAGACCACGACGTCGTCGTGATAGGCCGTGGTCCAGCCCCAGGCGCCGGAACCGTAGCCGCGCTTGCGCACCCGCTCGCCGTAGATCTGCGCGATGATGTCACCGTCGCCCGCGAGCAGCGACTTGGTCGAGCACATCTCCGCGCACATCGGCAATTTGCCCTCGCCGAACCGATTCGAGCCGTATTTGGCGAATTCCGCCGCGCTGCCCGGTGCCTCCGGTCCGCCGCCGCCGGCGCAATAGGTGCATTTGTCCATCTTGCCGCGGGAGCCGAAATTGCCGACCTGCGGATATTGCGGCGCACCGAACGGGCAGGCGTAGAAGCAATAGCCGCAGCCGATGCACTGATCCTTGTTGTGCAGGACGATTCCGTCCTCGGTCGGGAAGATTGCAGTTCACCGGACAGACCGCCGCGCAGGGCGGGTCCGTGCAATGCATGCAGGCCATCGAGACCGAACGCTCGCCA
>NZ_JBEGDB010000515.1:0-2379 GCF_043638955.1 Bradyrhizobium sp. 31Argb
ATCATGCGCTCCGTCTATCAAACGGAGCAGCCCCTTCCAACTAAGCACGTGGTCCCACAATCGGGGTCCATTTCAGTACTCCAGTTGGGAAGCTTACGGCAAAGTGCAGGAGGCCGTGGCAAAGGACCCGGAATTCACGCAGTTGCAGGCCGAGGGAATGAAGATTGCCGAACTACAGGGCCGTAACATCGCTGTCGGCATCGATCTCTAGTCGAGATGCAGCGCAGCGAACGACGTTAAGCGCGGAGGCCGCCGGAGATATGCCGGCGGCCTCTTCAATTTCGATGGATTGCGCTCATAGTTGCGTTACTCTGCGCTCGGCTCCTTCGCTGCCGCCTCTCCAGCGATCGGGCGTCCCACCCGTCGCCTTTAAGCCTCGCGTGGCGGGAACAATCATGAGCAGGTGCTCGTTATTTGCCGCTGTGGCAAGGAGGCCGAGGCATGAGGATAAAGACCGTCGCTCTCGGAACGGCCCTGGTGCTGTGTAATCTGGGGACGTTCAGTGTTGCAGCCTATGCGCAGGACGCCAGAGTCGTTCGTGAACCACGGGCAAGGGCAATCGTCAGGGTACCCATCGTCAGGGAAACTCCTTACTGGGATTATTATATTGTTCCACGATATCGTTATCGCCCTGAGGACGACCGGGTCGATCCATACGGCCCGCCCGTAGCGCCGGTGATACGCTATGGGAATCAAGAGGTATATATTCCGCGGTGGTACTGAATAAGCGCGTCACTTGAGCCGGCTTAGCAGTCGTTTCGTGTGAGTTCGGATCGCAAATCAGCCATCTCATATAGCGGCCGGATTTCGATCTCGCTCGGTCCCGGCATGGGGTTGGGGCAGCGCTTTACCCAGGCGACCGCCTCGTCCATATCTTTGACTTCCCAGAGCCAGAAGCCGGCGACGAGCTCGCGGGTCTCGGCGAAAGGCCCGTCGATGACCGTACGGCCGGGGCCATCAAACGCAATACGCTTGCCCTGCGAGGAGGGCTTGAGGCCATCGGCGGCGAGCAAGATGCCGGCCTTACGCAGTTCATCATTGAATCTGCCCATCGCCTCGAGCATTTCAGTCGTCTCGGGCGTAGGGAAAAAGCCCTTCTCGCTGTCGTCGGTCGCCTTCACCAACACCATCACACGCATCGTCGGTCTCCTCATTTGAGCCGGCCTCATCGGCTTGGCATCGAAACGACGAACGGGGTTCTCGGAAATCGACGTCGTCCTGCAAATTTTACCGACAGCGCGAATGACCGCTTCCAGGTCAAATATCGCGATGGTGCGATGGTCCGGATCAAGGCTCTCGGAGACGATGGGCGGGGCAGCTATTGCATGCGGAATCAGCCAAAGGGCGCGACCACCGCGCTCTTTTTGATTTCCCTGCTGCTGCCCGGCGCCAAACCGGCCCGGGGGGGCAAATCCGGGGCAATCGCCTTGTTTTTGGAGTCATCTGCGGGAGGGGGCAACGTTCGGGGGCTGATTGTAACTGGGGCCCGTGGGTGCAGAGGGACCAAAATGGGCCGGGTGGGCGCTGGGACCGGCAACCTTGGAAAAGGCGCTGGCACGCAGCCAATCGCCGGGCGCAACTTGGAATTGTCCAAACCCGTCGATATGATTGACCGTTGGGGGAATCATGATGTTCGGCGGGGCTATCAAGTCATTCAACGTGGGAATCCGTCGGCGTTGGTCGACCGGACTTACGCAAGCCCTGAGTGCGGCCGGTGGCATCTGGTTGATAACGGAGATCACCACGAAGGTCTCCGACACGGCCGAGCTCTGGATCAAGGTCCACGGCAACTACTACAGTGCGTTCGTTCTCGCAGTATCGGCGATCTGGTTCCTCTGGCACGTCTATGAAGTGCGGTCAGTCGCATTCAACCTGCCGACTACTGATACGCGAATAGGAATTCGCTACGGGGACCTGTTCGAGCAGTCGACTGACTGGCTCATTGGCGCGGGGGAGTTCTTTGACAGTGACGTCGGGCACGTGGTGTCGCAGAACTCGCTTCACGGGAAACTCATCAACACTACATATGGCGGTGACACGGCGCTTTTTCGCGCCCTAGTCGACAACGCGTTGACTGGCATCAAAGGCACTCGGACCCAGCGACCTATCGCGCCCAAGACGAAGTACGATATCGGGACGACTGCCGTGCTTGCGCGTAGCCCGCACAAAGTATTCTTGGTCGCGATGTCGTACACGGACCCAGAGACATCAAAGGCTTCCTCGGATGTTCCTACACTGTGGAACGCGTTGCGGGGTGCGCTGACCAGCGTGCGAAATCACGGTAATGGCGCTCCGCTTTCGCTGAGGGTGTCAGTAACTCAGTGTAAGATGGTTTCTGTGAGTTTACCTTTGACAGGAGACTCACATGGCTACGGATTT
>NZ_JBEGDB010000516.1:0-2376 GCF_043638955.1 Bradyrhizobium sp. 31Argb
GCGCGAAACTACTTCGCCGTCGTCGCCATTGCCGCCACTCTGCTCTGGATAAGGTAACTGTCCACACGGCCTAGAACACACCCCCTCCGTCACGCCCCGCCACCGGGTCTCGCCTCCGGCGAGCCCGATGACAGGCTCCGGCCGGGCATCCAGTAATCGACATCGCCAGTCGTGCGCACAGAACGCGCCGCGGAATACTGGATCGCCCGGTCAAGCCGGGCGATGACCTCGTGGGATGATCGAGAAACGCTGCTTACTCCGTCGCCGGATCGAACATGCACTGCAGCGTCGGCTTGGCGATCTTGGTGAAGGTCGGGCCGATCTCAGACTGCTTTGACGGCGGCACCCAGTCGGTCTCGATCGTCGGCACGCCGGTCTCGCTGATCCCGCGCAGCAAGGCTTCGCGCAGATCGGGATCCTCGACGGTGGCGGCAGCATAATCATGCAGGCAGCCGCATACGGCTTCCGGATGCGCCCAGCGGCCGAGCATGTGGGGCGCGCACTGGCGCACGAATTCACCACGCGGGTCGGGCAGCACCTTGAACAGGGTGCGGAATTGCACCGGCTGGGTCTGATGCGTTGTCGGCGCCTGCGCTTGCGCGGAACTGGCAGAAACGATCAATGCTGCGATGACGGCGAGACAGGTGCGCAAGAGCATGCAGTTCATTTACCGTCGGCTTTCTTGCAGACTTCTCAGAGCATGATCCGGAAAAAGTGGAAACCGGTTTTCCGAAAAGATCATGCTCAAACAAGGAGCTCAGTTGGCGGCAACGACGATAGCCTGAGTCGTGGCGCTCACAATCGGCGAACCCGTGTACGAGAAGGCGCCGATGCCCAGAAGGCCGCTGTCGGAGGACCCCGCCATTGAGGGTCCAGCCAGAACGAAGGCGAAGGCAAGGATGAAGCTGATCGTCCGCATTTGACTGTCTCCGGTCTTCCAGCGTTCCCGCCGTCTTGTTGGCGATTTGATAGCCACGCCCTGTTTCCGGACATCTGCGCCAAAACCTCAAAATGGTTTCATTCCACTGCCGAATTGTTTCGTCGGCTCGGCGCGACGAAACATTGGTGCGAAAAACGCAATGATTTCAGTACCCGCATTTCTGGTACACCAGCGCCCTCGTGCCGTATCTCGCCACCGGCGAAGAAATGATTCACCTCGCGAATGACATAAATCAACGTCGGCAACCACGGTTTGGCGCTAGATTATCAACGTGCCGATCAACAACGTCGCGAGTTCTTAATCTTTGGCCGCTAGGAGCGCTGCAGCGAACTGAACCTAACAACTTACTCTGCCGACTCAGTCGCACAGCTCGCAACCTTTGTTGATGGTCGCGCGTTAGTTACTTGTCCCAATCCAACGAAGGATCGCAGTCGT
Source organism: Bradyrhizobium sp. 31Argb (assembly GCF_043638955.1). Taxonomy (NCBI): domain Bacteria; kingdom Pseudomonadati; phylum Pseudomonadota; class Alphaproteobacteria; order Hyphomicrobiales; family Nitrobacteraceae; genus Bradyrhizobium; species Bradyrhizobium sp. 31Argb. Next base: position 1,376 of record NZ_JBEGDB010000516.1, read on the forward strand.
GGGCAATGGCAACATCGATGTTGGCAAGGAAACCGCGCCCCGCAAACCCGGCCAGCAGCAGATGGTGGGTGCGATGTCGCAGCAGGACATCCACGTCATGGGTGACAATGAATGCGCGCAGCAGAAGCTTGTGCGCCTCGTGGGCTGCCGCGATCCCCAAGCCCGCCTGCAGGCCGGCATGCGAGGATCTGAATTGAAGAAACGGCAGTTCTAGCCACCTCTTCCACTACTGGATGAAGTCGCCGCATTTCTGGACGACGGTGTCGGCCGCCCCCCAGGGCATGATCGGCACTGACGAGGTCGAGTTCTTCGGCGAACCTTCGATCAGCTTGTCCGAATAGACCATGTAGACGAGCACGTTGCGCTTGGCATCGCAGCCGCGGACGATTTGCATCTTCTTGAAGAAGAGCGACCGGCGCTGGCGGAACATGTCGTCGCCCTGGCTCATCTTGTCCTTGAAGCGGATCGGGCCGATCTGCCGGCAGGCCAGCGAAATGTCGGAGACTTCCTCCGCCACCCCCAGCCAGCCCTTGAAGCCGCCCTTCTCCGGCACCGTGAAATGACAGGCCACGCCCTCGACCTCGGGATCGTCGACGCCATAGGTCGCGAGCTTGTCGTTGGGCGAAATCCATTTGAATACGGTGGAGCGGCGGAAGATCAGGTCGGGCTCGTCGGCAGCGACCGCTGCCTGCACCAGTCCCAGCGCCAGGACAACTGTGGCCAAAGCCAGCCTCTTCCAAGGCAGTTGCGGAGAAGTGATGGCTTTGGCGTGCATGATGGCTCCGCTACGTTGTTGGCGCGGCCTATGTATGGCGAAAAGGCTGCAGGGGAAGGCTGCGCGCATTGAGAGGCGCGGTGGCCGGTTTAACCTAATGTGAGGCTTTTTTGCTACGCTTTCTATGAAAAGCACCGCGATCACAGAAGGGTTAGGCCGTGTGGACAGTTACCTTATCCAGAGCAGAGTGGCGGCAATGGCGACGACGGCGAAGTAGTTTCGCGCG
>NZ_JBEGDB010000517.1:0-2358 GCF_043638955.1 Bradyrhizobium sp. 31Argb
CACTTTGGCGTAGAGCTCACCAGGCCGCCGCCCAGCGCGCGCACTTCAAAACAAAAAGACAACTGTAATGCTAGGTCCGGAGAAATGCGTATTCATCTACAACACCAACAACAACCGGCTCGAGAACAACTGGTTCGAAGGCTGCGAAATCGGCGTGCATTTTACTGCAGGTTCCGAAGGCAACGCCATCACCGACAATGCGTTCGTCCACAATGTCAACCAGGTCAAATATGTCGGCACCCGCCATCTCGACTGGTCGAGGGGTGGGCGCGGAAATTACTGAAGCGACAACCCGGCTTTCGATCTCAACGGCGACGGCATTGCCGATACCGCTTATCGACCCAACGACCTGATCGACCGGGTGTTGTGGACCGCGCCTGCGGCAAAAGTGTTGATCAACAGTCCCGCCGTGCAGGTGATCCGGTGGGCGCAGGGACAATTTCCCGCGCTGCTGCCCGGCGGCGTCGTCGACAGTCATCCGCTGATGTCGCCGCCAGCGCGCCGCAAGCTTGCGGAAGGAATTCGGCCATGACCACGGTGCGAATAACGGACGTCAGCAAGCGGTATGGGCGGATCGATGCGGTGTCCGGCGCCTCGTTCGAGCTCGGCCAAGGCGAAATGGTCGCCTTGATCGGTCACAACGGTGCCGGCAAGACCACGCTGATGAAGCTGATGCTGGGCTTGATTCACCCGACGCACGGCTCGATCCAGGTTCTGGGCGAGGATCCCGCCGCAGGTCAGTTTTCGGCGCGGCGCCGGCTTGGCTACCTGCCGGAAAACGTTTCCTTCGATGCCACACTAACCGGACGCGAGACGCAGCGCTTCTATGCTCGGCTGAAGCAGGAGCCGATCGCAAAGGCGGAGCAACTGCTTGATATCGTCGGGCTCGGCGCAGCCGTCGACCGGCGCGTCGGCACTTATTCGAAAGGCATGCGCCAGCGCCTCGGCCTGGCGCAAGCGTTGATCGGACGGCCGCAATTGCTGCTGCTCGACGAACCGACCACCGGTCTCGATCCGGAACTGCGCCAGACCTTCTATGAAGCGATCCAGCGGCTTGCTGCCGAAGGCACCACGGTTCTGCTCTGCTCGCACGCGCTGACCGAACTCGAGGAACGGGCGGGACGCGTGATCATCATGAACCGCGGGGTCAAGGTCGCCGATGGCTCGCTCGATGAGCTGAGGCGGCTGGCGCAACTGCCGACCCGGATCCGGCTCAAAATATCCGGCCTTGCTCAAGGCGAGGTACCCGCCTGGCTACCCGCATCCGCGCCATACCGGCGGCTCAACGGCCACGTTGTCGAGATCGATGCGGCACCGGAGCAAAAGATCGATCTGTTGCGGCGCGTGACTGCAGCCCATACCTCGGTCGAGGATATCGACGTGATGGCGCCGAGTCTCGACGAACTCTATGCGCATTTCCTGCGATCGGCGGAGCGGAAGCGATGAATGCCATTCTCACCATCACGGCCAAAGAAATCCGCCAGGCCGTGCGCAACCGCTGGGTGCTTGCCGCAACGCTGCTGCTGGCGGCGCTGGCGTTGTCGCTGACCTTCCTTGGCAGTGCGCCAAGCGGCAGCAATGTGGGCGCGCGTCCGCTCGATGTGATCATCGTCAGCCTTTCGAGCCTTACGATCTTCCTGGTGCCGCTGATTGCGCTCCTGATCGCGCACGATGCGATCGTCGGCGACATGGAACGTGGCACCATGCTCCTGCTCCTGAGCTGCCCAGTCGCCCGCTGGCAGGTGCTGGTCGGGAAATTCTGCGGACATCTCGCCGTGCTCGCCTTCGCGACCTGCTTTGGCTATGGGGCTGCCGTCGCAGCCCTGTTGGCAACGGGCAGTGATATGGATCGCGAGGGGCTGGAGGCATTCATCGCCATGATCGCTTCCTCCGTACTGCTGGGAGCGGTCTTCATTGCAATCGGCTACTGGGTCAGCGCGCAGGTGCGCGACCGCGGCACCGCTGCTGGCGTCTGTATCGGCCTGTGGCTGTTGCTCGTGCTGGTTTACGACATGGCGTTGCTCGGCCTCCTCGTCCTGGACAAGGGTCAGAACATGTCGGGCCCTGTTCTCAACACCTTGCTCCTCCTCAATCCGACCGACATCTACAGACTCCTCAATTTGACCGGCTTTGCCAATGTCAGCGCATTCTCGGGCATGGCAGGGCTTGCCGGCAGCGCGACGTTGTCGGTCCGCGTCCTCGTGGCGGCGCTCGCGCTGTGGACACTTATTCCACTGACAGCCGCAAGCCTGTCGTTCTCCCGGAGGGAGCTATGAAGCGTAGGTCCTGACCGGCTACATGGGTAACAGAATAGACCGGCGACATGGGTAACAGGTCAACTGGTCGGCAAGGAGGACC
>NZ_JBEGDB010000518.1:0-2286 GCF_043638955.1 Bradyrhizobium sp. 31Argb
AATCGGGAGACACCCGAAGAATCCAATTCGCTCCGCTATGCAATACCCCCTAAGGCCATATGCGATTCCCCTACCCTGAAAGGGGAGGGCTATCGCATAAGAAATAGAACTTGGTGGGCGGTTCCTTCGCGGCCCATCCTTCGAGACGCCCGCCTTTGGCGGGCTCCTCAGGATGAGGTCTATTTCGCGGCGGAATCTTAGACCCTCATGGTGAGGAGCGCCGCTTGCGGCGCGTCTCGAACCATGAGGCCCGCCTCGTCCACACCTATAACAGCAGATCGATCAGATGTGGGATCAGCGGAATATCCGCCGCCGGCATCTCGTAGTCGCGCAACTTGTTGGCGCGGACCCAGGCGAGGTTCTGTCCCTCGCGCGCCGTCACCATGCCGTCCCAGCGCCGGCAGATATAGAGCGGCATCAGCAGGTGAAACGTCTCGTAGGCATGGCTCGCGAAGGTCAGCGGCGCCAGGCACGGCTCGGCGACGGTGATGCCGAGTTCTTCGTGCAATTCGCGGATCAGCGTCGCTTCCGGCCGTTCGCCTGCCTCGACCTTGCCGCCGGGAAATTCCCAGAGACCAGCCATCGGCTTGCCCGCAGGCCGCTGCGCCAGCAGCACGCGCTTGTCGGCATCAACAAGCGCGCAGGCAACCACGAGGGTGAGTTTGATATCGGTCATGCATCACACGCATGGATTGTTATGACGGCGGAATCGCAGGATGGGTAGAGCGAAGCGAAACCCATCAGTTTCGGAGCTACTGCACGAATGATGGGTTTCGCTTCGCTCTACCCATCCTACGTCGTCACGACCGATAATCGCCGTTGATCGCGACATATTCCTTGGTGAGATCGCAGGTCAGCACGCGGTCGCGGCCCTTGCCGAGGCCGAGGTTGACCTTGATCTGGATTTTCGGCTGCTTCATCGCCTGCGACACTTCCGCCTCGTTGTAGGAGGGATTGCGGGCGCCGCTCTTGGCGACGCGGATGCCGTTGAAGGAAATCGAGAGCTTGTCGCGGTTGGCGGGCTCGCCGGCCTTGCCGACCGCCATCACCACGCGGCCCCAATTGGCGTCCTCGCCGGCGATCGCGGTCTTCACCAGCGGCGAGTTCGCCACCGACATCGCGATCTTGCGCGCCGACGCCTTGGTGGTGGCGCCATCGACGATGATCTCGACCAGTTTCCGCGCGCCTTCGCCGTCACGCGCCACCTGTTCGGAAAGGTCGGCGAGCACATCACGGAACGCCTTGGCAAACGCTTTCAGGCGCGGATCGCTGGCGCGGCTGATCTTCGGCGCGCCGTTCGCGGCGGCGGTGCCGGTCGCGAATGCCAATAGCGTGTCCGATGTCGAGGTGTCGCCGTCGATGGTGACGGCGTTGAAGGTGTCTTCGACGCCGCTCTTCAGGAGCTGCTGCAGCGCGGCCGATGACAGCGGCGCGTCGGTGAAGATGAAGGAGAGCATCGTCGCCATGTCGGGTGCGATCATGCCGGCGCCCTTGGCCATGCCGTTGATCGTCACCTTGGCCTTGCCGAGCTTCACGGTCGCGGTCGCGACCTTCGGGAAGGTGTCGGTGGTCATGATCGCCTTCGCCGCGCTCATCCAGTCGTCGGGCGCAGCTTGCTCGGCCAGCGTCGCCAGCACCCCGTCGAACTTGGTCGCATCGAGCGGCTCGCCGATCACGCCGGTGGAGGCCAGGAACACCTCATTGACGCTGCAGCCGACCGCCTTGGCGGCGATCTGCGCGGTCAGCGCGGTCGACTGCTTGCCTGTCTTGCCGGTGAAGGCATTGGCGTTGCCGGAATTGACCACCAGGGCGCGCGCAGCTCCCTTGCCGAGCTTGGCGCGGCACCATTCGACCGGTGCCGAGGGGCACTTGGACTTGGTGAAGACACCGGCGACGGTGGTGCCCTTCTCCATCACCGCGAGCAGCACATCGGTGCGCCCCTTGTAGCGGATGCCGGCCGCCGCCGTCGCAAGCCTGACGCCCGCGATCGCGGGCAAATCGGGAACGTCTGTCGGGGCGAGAGGAGAAACGGCGGTGGACATGGAGAGCTTCCGGCTTCGAGGAGGGAAGCGCTCTGTATCATCTCAATTGTCGGAGCGGGAGAGGGGACGCGACACGATCACCCACCGTCGTCCCGGCGAAGGCCGGGACCCATACCGCGTGATCCATCTATCTTGCGTGGAGGCTCGTTGCCCCTCACCAACTCAGGCTGGTGGTTGATGGGGTGGACGGCCCCCTACGGCATCAGTTGTGCCAGAATGAGGTTGTCGAAATCTCAAACGAGGG
>NZ_JBEGDB010000519.1:0-2284 GCF_043638955.1 Bradyrhizobium sp. 31Argb
GCCGTCATCAGGCTGGATAGAGGACTTCCACCTCCAAGCTGTCGTTCATACTCGGCACACCGCCAACGGGTCCGCGCGAAGCGCGGCCCGATGACAGGCTCCGCGCCGTCTCGAACCAATGAGGCCCGCGGCCCATCCCTCGAGACGCCGCTTCGCGACTGCTCCGGATGAGGGAATGAATGTGGGGCACCAAATGACCTTCGACGACGTCAGGATAATCGCGCTGGCGTGGCCGGAGGTCGAGGATGGCACCTCCTACGGCACGCCGGCATTGAAAGTGCGCAAGAAGATGCTGGTGCGCCTGAAGGAAGACGGCGACAGCCTGGTCATGCCCGGCGTGCCGCAGGACGAGCGCGACATGCTCGTCGAGAGCCGGCCGAAGGTGTTCTACTTCACCGATCATTATCGCGACTATCCGATCGTGCTGATCCGACTGTCGAAGGCGAGCCGCAGCATCGTCGAGCCGCTGTTGCGCCGCCACTGGCGCGCGCTGGCATCGAAGGCTGCGCTGAAAGCTAACGATGCGAATTCGTAGGTTCGTAGGGTGGGCAAAGCGAAGCGTGCCCACCATCCAGCGCCATGCTCGCTATGGGTGGGCACGCTTCGCTTTGCCCACCCTACGGGACCTCATGACCCGAGACGAATTCGTCGCCACAGCGCTGCGCAATCCCGCCAATGCCATCATCGCCGATGAGCTGCTGCGGCTGGCACTGCCCGACGCGTGGCTCGTGGCGGGCTGCCTGGCGCAGACGGTCTGGAACGTCAGGACTCATCGTGCGGCCGACTACGGCATCAGCGACTACGACATTTTCTATTTCGATCGCGATACATCCTGGCAAGCCGAGGACCGGATCATCAAACGCGTGCATGATGCGGTTCGCCACCTCGGCGTCGCCGTCGAAGTGCGCAACCAGGCGCGCGTCCATCTCTGGTATCCCGAAAAGCACGGCCTGCCCTACCCGCCATTGACACGCTCGACCGATGGCATCGACCGGTTTCTCACGAAAAACACCCAGATCGGAATCCGCCGCACGGCGGAAGGCTACGATGTCTACGCGCCCAACGGGTTCGATGACGTCGCCAACATGATCGTGCGGCCGAACCCGGGAGCGAATTTTTCGGTAGCGAATTACGAGAAGAAAGCGGCGAGGTGGAAGGCGCTGTGGCCGGAGATCGGGTATTGCCGGGTTGCTGATGCCTCCCGTCATTGCGAGGAGCGACAGCGACGAAGCAATCCATGCCTCAGCACGCGGAGACATGGATTGCCTCGCGGAGCCTGTCATCGGGCGCGCCTTCGCGCGACCCGTTGGCTCGCAATGACGGCGGGGGGGCGCGCTCGCCTGTTACCGCACCACGCCCGAGGTGAATCCGGCCTTGCGTCGCGGCGGCTTGATGTCCTTCTTCAGGAAACAATGCGGCTCGCGCCCGGCATAGCCGGGGCGCGCAAAGGTCCAGGCCCGGCATTTGTTGTCGGCGGCGCAAGCGGCCTTGCAGATCTCGTCGCCCTCGCCTGCCTTCAATTCGAAATTCTTGTAGTCGCCGCCGAGACGATCGATCGAGGTCTCGACCGTGCCATTGCGGGGCTCGACGACGCCGGCGCCGCGCACGCCGGTGACGCAGCAATTATTTTGGACGCGCGACGGCACCGAATTCTTGAGCCAGCACACCGCGCCGGTGGTGATGTCGGTCGGATAGTTGAAGCTCCAGGCGCGGCAGCGGCGGTCGCGCTCGCAGACCAGGGCGCAGTCGGCGGGATCGCCCGAGGCAACGGGCGAACTCAGGTAATCGCCGCCGGGGCGATCGAAGTTGACCTGCGCCTGCGCCGGCCGCGACGTCGCTACGACCGCCAACAAGGCGAACGTCACCACACTCGCCCAGAAGAGGCGGCCAATTCTCATATCCTACGCTTTCGACTGTCCCCCCGCGCTCACCGCGGGTGGTCATTTGAGCGCCGCCAACCTGTACGCTGGATGAACGGCTCAAAAATGCGGCAAGCTGGCACACCAGTCGTGTGACCGCCGGCCAGCATGTGGCCTAAGCGCCACGCACGCGAAGAAGATGCATCAAAACAAGCGGATAGGACACGATGACGCTAGATCAGAACCGAAGCTCTAGATTCTTGGTTTGACGCGTTTTCTGCGCAGATAAGTCTACGCAATCTGCGTAAACTTGATTGCTATGCGAACCGGTATCCACTTCGCTCGAAAACGCTTTAGGCCGTGTGGACTCTTGGGATTCTCAAATCAGATTGAACGTGATTCAAGGCTTTCTTTTAGGAGGAAGC
>NZ_JBEGDB010000051.1:0-39115 GCF_043638955.1 Bradyrhizobium sp. 31Argb
AGGCTTCCTCCTAAAAGAAAGCCTTGAATCACGTTCAATCTGATTTGAGAATCCCAAGAGTCCACACGGCCTAGTCCGCTTGTGAATCCCGCAAGCCAGCCGAAATGTCCCTCGATCACCACATAGGTGGCAACTCCGAGGCTCAAGGAGAAGGGAACCAAGCCGGCGGTCGCATAGAGCGAGGTCGCGCGGACCAGGCGCTTCGACGAAGAACCTTGCTCGACCAACCGGTGTTCCATTGAGGGGACGATCAGGAGCCCCAGCGAAAGCGTCTGCAGCGCAAGTCCGACGGCGCAGAGCATTTTCGACGCGGAGGAGAGCGCCGGAAACCCGGTCTGGAAGAAGGCCTGGAATTGAAAGCCGAGCAGGACCTGGATGCCCAGGACGAGCAGACGGGTTTCGTCGAGCGCCGTCTTGACCTTGCGATCCAGCTTCTCGGACACAGTGGCCGCACTCCTTTCTCGCCGCGCCGGAACCGTCGCCGATGTCATATTGTTAACGCGACATGTCATCTAACGTTCATGCAGGGTGGGGTGCGACATGACGGCGCCGGACGTCCGCAAGGGGATGCCGCCGGTCAAATTGCTGCGCGAGGAGTTCGCGCGACGCTGTCGCAGCCGTTTCGTCGATCCCGCCTTCGGGCCGCTGCAGCGGGAGATCGACGCCATCATCGACGCGGCGTGGGATGCCTACAGTCATTCGCGCAAGTCGCCGCTGACGCGCAAAGCGGGGCCGGGCTTCGTCGATCCGGAATACGAACTTGCGGTGGATTGGCTTGCTGCGCGCGAGGCGATTCTGGCGGCGCAGCAGCGCCACGACGATGCGGCGGAGAGACCGCGCATCCTGATCATCAACGGCTCCTCGCGCAGCGAGCATACCTGTCCCGGTGAAATGTCCAAGAGCTGGCGATTGGTCAAGCTCGCCGAGCCTGTGTTCGTCGAGATGGGACTTGCCGTCGACATTCTCGATCTCTCGCGGCTGGCGTCCGAGTACGGCAAGCAAATCCATCCCTGCAAGTCCTGCGTCTCGACTTCGCCTGCGCTCTGTCACTGGCCCTGCAGTTGCTACCCGAACTACGCGCTTGGCCAGACCGACGACTGGATGAATGAGATCTATCCACTATGGGTGGCGGCGCATGGCATCCTGATCGTGTCGCCGGTGAATTGGTATCATGCGCCGACTGGGCTGAAAGCGATGATGGACCGGATGGTCTGCGCCGATGGCTGCAATCCCGATCCGACCTCGACCCATGGCAAACACGCCGATGAAGCCAAGGCACTCGAGTTGAAGGGCTGGCCTTATCCGCGCCATCTCGCCGGCCGCTACTTCGGACTCGTCGTGCACGGCGATTCCGCTGGCGCGGAAACGATGCGACGGTCGCTATCGGATTGGCTGACGGATATGAGGCTGATCTCGATCGGCCGAACCGGCGAGCTCGACGGCTATATCGGCTACATGGGGCCTTACGCGACCTCACATCAAGCGCTCGATAAGGATAGCGCGTTTCAGGAAGAGACCTTGAATGTTGCGCGCGCGCTCGGCAACGCCGTGAAGCTTGCGCGTGAGGGCAAGTTGCAGGATCCGGCGGCGGGGCTCGTCGAGCCGAATCCGAAATAGCGTCCGCGTCGGTTCCCGGGGAGGCCGGATCAATTCGCCGTTGCGCAGGAACGATGTTCGGCATTGTCGATTGGTCGGCATCTCCCATGCACTGCGACGGAGTTTCCCATGGACTTGAAAGGCAAGAAGATCGCAATTCTCGCAACTCACGGGTTCGAGCAGTCGGAACTGGAAGTACCGCGCGATCGGCTCAAGAAGGCTGGCGCCGCCGTCGACGTGGTTTCGCTGGCCGCGGGCGAGATCAAGGGCTGGGACATGAAGGATTGGGGCCGGCCGGCGAAGGTCGACAAGACGCTCGACCAGGTCTCCGCGTCCGACTACGACGCGATCGTACTGCCGGGCGGACAGATCAATCCTGACCTGCTGCGGATCGAGCCGAAGGCGCTGAAGTTCATCAAGGATATATTCGACGCCAAGAAGGTCGTCGCGGCGGTCTGCCACGCGCCCTGGCTTCTGATCGAAACCGGCATCGCCAAGGGGCGGCGGATGACCTCGTACAAGTCGATCAAGACCGACGTGATGAATGCCGGCGCCAAGTGGGAAGATTCCCAGGTGGTGACCGACCAGGGCGTGATCACGTCCCGCAATCCCGGCGATCTCGAGGCCTTCAGTGCCAAGATCATCGAGGAGGTGAAGGAAGGCCGCCACGCCCAGCGCAGCGCAGCCTGACGAAGCGAGCCAGCCGATGCGAAGCCAATTGGTCTCAGACGAGCCGGGTGCGCAGGTCCATGTCGTCATCCTCGACACCGGCGAGGAAGCGTTCGCGGCGCTGACGAAGTTCGCCAACGAGGCGAGGATTTCCGCGGCGGCGTTGACCGCGATCGGTGCGCTCGAGCGGGCGACCGTCGGCTGGTTCGATTTCGGCTCGAAATCCTACCGGAAGATCGAGGTCAACGAGCAATGCGAGGTGCTGAGCGCGATCGGCGACGTCGCGATCGGCGATGACGGCAAGGCCAGCCTGCACGTCCACATCGTGCTCGGGCTGTCGGATGGCTCCACGCGCGGCGGCCATCTGCTCGCGGGCGCGGTGCGGCCGACGCTCGAGGTCGTGCTGACGGAAACGCCGGCAAAGCTGCGCAGGAAGAAGAGGGCTGATCTCGGCATCGCCCTCATCGATATCGCGGCCAAATAGAAGGAGACGCGCTCAGATTGATCCGCGATCTGTGATCGCTTTCCGTAAGATGCGCGACAGCGACTCGACCGAGTAGGGTTTCTGGATCAGCTCGAATCCGCGATGCGCGTTTTCGGCGAGCACGTTGCTGTATCCGCTGGTCAGGACCACGGGCAGCCCGGGATAGCGGTCGCGGATCACGCTGGCGAGCTCCACGCCGTTTATGCCGGGCATGATGACGTCGGAGAATACGAGGTCGGCGGAAAACTCGTCTTCGGACAACAGGGCAAGCGCCGCATTGGCATTCGCCACGCGTTTGACCGAGTATCCGAGATCTTCGAGCAGCTCGGTGGAGAATTGCCCGACCTCGTCATTGTCCTCCACGACGAGGACGCGATAGCCGCGGCCCGTGGTTGCCGGCTCGCTGGCGATGGCTGCAGCGGATGCCGCATCGGCCGGTCGTGCTGCCTGCGGCAGATAGATCGTGAAGGCCGCGCCTCGTCCGAGCGTGCTGACGACATCGATGTCGCCGTCGGACTGCTTGGCAAAGCCAAATGCCTGGCTCAGGCCGAGCCCGGTTCCCTTGCCGACTTCCTTGGTGGTGAAGAACGGCTCGAAGATCGATTGCAGATGATCGGGCGCGATGCCGGTGCCGGTGTCGGCCATGGTGATCGCGACAAACTCGCCGCGGCGCGCCGGCTGGGCGCGCAGGGCAGGGATGCCCCGCACCTTCCGCACCGTAATCGCGAGGCGGCCTTCGCCGTCCATGGCGTCGCGGCCGTTCACCGCGAGATTGATCAGCGCGGTCTCGAATTGGGCGATGTCGGCGATCGCAAAGCAATCGGGGGCGTCGATCTCGACGTCGATCTGGATGCGCGCGCCGACCAGCGGCCGGATAAGCTGGGTCACGCCCTCGACCTGCGCGCCGACATTGAAGACCTGCGGCTTCAGCGGCTGGCGGCGGGCGAACGCCAATAGCTGCGCGGTCAGCTTGGAGGCGCGCTCCACCGTCTCGGAGATCGCGTCGATGTAGCGATGCCGGCGCTCTTCGGGCAGGTCGCGGCGGCGCATGAAGTCGGTCGCGGAGCGGATGATGGTCAGCAGATTGTTGAAGTCGTGGGCCACGCCGCCGGTGAGCTGGCCGACGGCTTCCATCTTCTGCGATTGCCGCAGCACCTCTTCGCCCTGGCGGCGTTCGGTGATGTCGACGGCTTCGGCCACGGCGCCGATCACGGTGCCGTGCTGGTCGCGGAGCGGCCGCATCGCGAAATCGAAATAGCGTTCGCCGACCGGAAGCCGCAGCATCATCTCGGTCTTGACGTCGTCGCCCTTCATGACCGCCACGAAGGCGTTGCGAACCAGCTTGGGCAAGTCGTCGGTCGCGGCGAACCAGGGCGTTTCCCAGAACGGCTTGCCGATGGCATCGCGGGCCTCGGCGCGGATGCCGGTCAGTGCCGTCCGGTTGGCATCGAGCACGTCGCCGTGCTGATTGAGCAGCACCTGATACTGGTGACTGGTCTCGAAGATCGCGCGCATTTGCGCTTCGCTGGCCTCGAGCTGCGCGGTGCGCTCAGAAATACGCAATTCGAGCGTCTCGTTCAGCCGGCGCAGCTCGATCTCGGCCTGCTTGGCCGCGGTGATGTCGTGGGCGACCCCGATGAAGCCGATATGGTTGCCGGTCGGATCCCAGCGCGGTTGCGACTCCGACCTGAGCCAGCGCCATTCACCGTCGGCGCGCAGATAGCGCGCCTCCAGCACGAAAGGCTTGAGCGAGGCTTCGCCCGCGATCGATTCCTGGACGATGCGCGACACGTCGTCGGGGTGCAGTCGCTTGCGCCAGTCGAACTTGATGGCTTCTTCGAAGGGAAGGCCGAGGAAATCGATATAGGCCCGGTTGGCGAAGGAGCGGGTGCGGTCGAGTTTGGTCACCCAGATCGGAACTGGCGCGCTGTCGGCGATCAGGCGGAAGCGCTCCTCGCTTTCGCGCAGCTTTTCCTGCGCGAGCATGCGTTCGGTGATGTCGATATGGGCACCGACCAGACGGAGTGCGCGGCCGTCGCGGTCGCGCTCGATTTCCCCGATGACGGCGATCCACCGGGTCTCGCCGTCGCTCGGACGGAGGATCCGGTATTCCGCCACGTAATCTTCGCTCGTCCCGGCCAGGGCATCGAAGAAATGCCTGATCGCGCGCTCACGATCCTCGGGGTGGATGCGGTCGACCCAATCCTCGTGGGTCTCGTTCACCGCATCCCACCCCAGCCCATGGACGATCAGGTATTCCGGCGAGCGGCGGTTGCGGACGCCCTCGCGGAAATCGACCTCGACGCCGCCGACGCGGCCGATACGCTGGATCCGGGCAAGCTCCGCCTCGCGCTCCTGTAACGCGCGATGGGCGCGGTCGCGTTCGCGCGCAATTTCTTCCAGATGCTGGCGCAGCCGTTCAGCGGCGACCGTCTCGGGAAGGACGTTCATAGGGTCTGGCGACATCGGGGCGGGCGACCTCTTTCCGTAGTCTCACACAACGGAAGAGGGCTTGCCAGCGTCATTTGGCCTTGGTGCCGGGCCGGCAGTTGTAGGCCCTGCGGAACCCCGCGGCCTGCGCGTCATCTTCCGAGCAGAACCAGCGGTCCGGCTTGGTTAATCCAGGGTAACTGCGGCACGCCTGCAAATGATAGATGCCGATATCGCCGGTGACGCGGGCGCGCACGGCGAACTTGCCCTTGATGTTGCAGCTTGCAGGCATCGGGAGATCTTCAGGGAAGAGCACGTCGCGGATCGCGCGATCGCGATCGGCGGGGCATGATGCGCCCAGCAGCACGCCCTCCTGCTTGCCGCGCCGGAACTCCTGCGGGGCAACGAAGCAGCCTTTCCACATGCCCTGGCGGTCTTCCCTGGCTCGCGCCTCCTCAGGCTTGAAGCGGCCGGCGGCGGATGCCTCGACATTCAGGGCAAAGCCCCGCTGGACCATCACCTCGCTGAGGCTGGTCGGGTCGCCTTCGATCTTGCACACGCCGAGATGTCGTTTCTTGTAGGTCGGGTCGGGGCCGAGATCGTCGCAGCGGACCTGACGGTCGCCGATCAGCTTCCTCAACTGGTCACGGGCCTCGATGCCGCAGGTCCAGCTCTCGGCATGCTCGTCGATGCACAATTGGTCGATCGGCGGCACGTCGATGCCATCGAGCCGGTAGGTCACGTTGCCGAGCTGAAGCGTGCTGCCGTCCCTGACGGTAGCGTTGGCGGCGAAGCCTTGGCTCGCTGGAAGGGCTATCAGGATCAGCCCTGCGATCAATGTGCGTAATGGCATGGTCTGCATCGATGGGCGTGCGGGGAAAGCCTTCTAGCACGAACCCCCCGCGAAGCTATTCCGGGTTGGGAAAAAGCCGCCGGAACCGGTCGACAGTGACCGATCCGTGGTTGACATTATAGAACAAAAAGAGAACATTGATATCCGTCCCGCATCCCGGAAATCGCCAGATGTCCTCTCTTCCCAGTGCCAGCACCGAGGATATCGACACGTTGGAGGCTGCCGTTGATGAGGCGATCGCGGCCTGCGGCGGGGATATGCGGGCCACCGTCCGCGCGCTGATCGTGGCCAACGACTATCTGGAGAACGAGGTCAGCGAGCTGATGAAGGCCGTCTCTCGCGCCCATGTGCGTGGTAGATTTAATACCTATTCGGGTTGATGGCTTCGGGAGCCGGGCGCAAGCCGGCTGCCTCCATATAGACCGTTGCCTCTCCTGAGTTTTCCTGTACCACGTCAATTGAGACGCCCACCGCCCGTACCACATTGCGGGCGAGGATCCTGCCCAAACGCTCAAGCAAGAAGAACATGTTCAAACGAATCCTGATCGCAAATCGCGGCGAGATCGCCTGCCGGATCATCAAGACTGCGCGCCGTATGGGGATTGAGACGGTAGCGGTCTACTCTGAGGCCGACCGCGATGCGCTGCATGTCGAGATGGCCGATGAGGCCGTGCTGATCGGCCCGCCGCCGGCGGCGGAGAGCTATCTGTTGATCGACAGGATCGTCGACGCCTGCCGCAAGACCGGCGCGGAAGCCGTCCATCCCGGCTACGGCTTCTTGTCCGAACGCGAGGCATTTCCGCGCGCGCTGAATGAGGCCGGCATCGTCTTCATCGGTCCCAACCCCGGTGCCATCGCCGCGATGGGCGACAAGATCGAATCCAAGAAGGCGGCGGCGAAGGCCAAGGTCTCCACCGTGCCCGGCCATCTCGGTGTCATCGAGGACGGCAAGCATGCGGTGCGGATTGCCGACGAGATCGGCTATCCGGTGATGATCAAGGCCTCCGCGGGCGGCGGCGGCAAGGGCATGCGGATCGCGCATTCGAAGGCCGAGGTCGAGGAGGGCTTCAACCTCGCGAAGGCCGAAGCGAAATCGTCGTTCGGCGACGACCGCGTCTTCGTCGAGAAGTTCATCGTTGATCCCCGCCACATCGAGATCCAGGTGCTCGGCGACAAGCACGGCAATGTGATCTATCTGGGCGAACGCGAATGCTCGATCCAGCGCCGCAACCAGAAGGTCATCGAGGAGGCGCCGTCGCCGCTGCTCGACGAGACCACGCGCCGCAAGATGGGCGAGCAGGCGGTCGCGCTGGCGAAAGCGGTGAACTACGACTCTGCCGGCACGGTCGAGTTCGTCGCCGGCCAGGACAAGAGCTTCTACTTCCTGGAGATGAACACCCGCCTGCAGGTCGAGCATCCCGTCACCGAGCTCGTCACCGGTATCGATCTCGTCGAGCAGATGATCCGCGTTGCCGCCGGCGAACAGCTCAGCCTTGCACAGAAGGATGTGACGCTGACGGGATGGGCGGTGGAATCGCGCGTCTATGCCGAGGATCCGTTCCGCAACTTCCTGCCGTCGATCGGGCGGCTGGTGAAATATCGTCCGCCGGCCGAGAAGAGCCAGGACGGCGTCACCGTCCGCAACGATACCGGTGTCCAGGAGGGCGGCGAGATCTCGATCCATTACGATCCGATGATCGCCAAGCTGATCACGCACGCGCCGTCGCGGGCGGCGGCCATCGAAGCGCAGTCGAGCGCGCTCGATGCCTTCTATGTCGACGGCATCAGGCACAACATTCCGTTCCTGTCGGCGCTGATGAACCATCCGCGCTGGCGCGAAGGAAAGCTCTCCACCGGCTTCATCGCGGAAGAATATCCAAAGGGATTTTCGGCGCGTCCGCCGGAGGGCGAGATCGCACGACGGTTGGCGGCAGTGGCCGCGGCGATCGACCACGTGCTCGGCGAGCGCAAGCGGCAGATCTCGGGCCAGATGAATGGCCGACTGGTGCAGCGGGAGCGGCGTCGCGCGGTGTGGCTCGACCGCGAGGAGATCGCGCTCGATGTCGCGCGCGAGGCCGACGGCGTCGCGGTGCGCTTCATCGCCAGCGATGGGCTGCCGGGCAATCCGCACAACCTGGTCTCGAACTGGGTGCCGGGCGAGCCGGTGTGGCAGGGCACGATCGACGGCCAGTTCGTGGCGATGCAGGTGCGCCCGATCAACAACGGCTTCCGCCTCGCGCACCAGGGATTTGAGGTTTCGATCTACGTCTTCACCGAAGCCGAAGCGACGTCGGCGCGTCTGATGCCGGTAGTGTCGGCCGCCGATACCGGCAAGAAGCTTTTGTGCCCGATGCCGGGGCTGGTGGTGTCGATCGCGGTCAGCGAAGGGCAGGAGGTCAAGGCCGGCGAGACGCTTGCGGTGGTCGAAGCCATGAAGATGCAGAACGTGCTGCGCGCCGAGCGCGACGGCACGGTGAAGAAGATCCACGCCGCGCCCGGCGCAACGCTGGCGGTCGACGCCCTGATCCTCGAATTCGCGTGAGGCATGATCCGGAACGTAGACATCAGTTCTCCGAAAGGATCGCGCCGAAGCTGAGATAGAGAGAATTTCCATGACCTTCCGCGCGCGACGCGAAGCACTGCGTTCGATCCTTGCGGGCACCGGCTGCGTCCGACCGGGCTCGGTCTATGATGCGACGTCGATCCGGATCGCCGAGGATCTCGGTTTCGAGGTCGGCATGTTCGGCGGCTCCGTTGCCTCGCTCGCGGTGCTCGGCGATCCCGATATCGCCCTGATCACGCTGACTGAGCTTGCCGAGCAGATGCGGCGGATGTCACGGGCTTCGGCTCTTCCTGTGCTTGTCGATGCCGACCACGGCTATGGCAACGCGCTCAACGTCCGCCGCACCGTGCAGGAGCTCGAGGTCGCCGGCGCCGCCGGCCTCACCATCGAGGACACCTTGCTGCCGCAGGCGTTTGGTCAGGCCAAGACGCAACTGATCCCGCTCGATGAAGGTGTCAGCAAGATGAAGGCCGCGCTCGACGGCCGCAGCGATCCATCGCTTGTCATCATTGGCCGCACCGGCGCGGTGTCGATCACCGGCCTTGACGATGCGATCGCGCGAGCAAAGGCCTATGAGGCCACCGGTGTCGATGCGCTGTTCTTCACCGGCATCAAGGTCAAGGCGGAGCTGGAAGCGATCTCCGCGGCAACGACACTGCCGATCGTGCTTGGCGGTGCGCCGGAGGAGATGGCCGCGCCGGATTATCTCGCGGGCCTGCGCGTGCGGATTGCGCTGCAAGGCCATGCGCCGTTCGCAGCGGCGACGCAGGCGGTCTACGAGACGCTGAAGGCGCTGCGCGAGGGCGCGTCGCCGAAAAGCCTGAAAGGGCTGCCATCCCCGGAACTGACCGGCCGTGCGATGCGCGAGGCTAAGATGAAAGCGCGCAGCAGCGAATTCCTCGGACTGAAGAAGTGAGCGACACGATCCGTCATGTCATGATCCGCGGTCGCGTCCAGGGCGTCGGCTACCGCGCCTGGGTCGAATACGAGGCGCGCGTGCGCCGACTCGAGGGCTGGGTGCGCAACCGACGGGACGGCAGCGTCGAAGCGGTGTTTGCCGGGCCCGAGACCGTTGTGTCCGATATGATCGCCGCGTGCCAGCGCGGACCGAGCGCGGCGCGTGTCGATGCCGCGCAGCACGATGCCGGCAGCCCCGATCTCCTGAACCTGCGCGACGCAGGCGAGGGTTTTTCGGTCCTGCCTACGGTATAACCACCATAAACTGGGGACGCCATTGGGCCGCCGCGGTCGTCGGAGGTTTGGCGGGCGTGACTTCGCTGACGGCGTCTCGTGACGACTTCAGGGCGTAGGGCGAATTCTAGACAGGGTAGCGTACCGAAAACGCCCTTGCCTCCATGAGCACAGGCATAAGCCCTCGCCCCCTATCGGTGAGTTGATATTCGACGCGCGGCGGCTGCTCGCCGAAGTCTCTTCTCTCGATCAGGCGATCATTCTCCAGCTCCCGCAGGTGCTGTGTGAGCATCTTCTGCGAAACGCCCGGCATGTCCCTTTTCAACTGCAAGGTCCGCAATGATGGCGCCGCGTAGAGGCGGAACAAGATCGGCAGCTTCCAGCGTCCGGTGATCATTCGAAGCATTCTGGTGACATGTGCTACAGAACCGTCGGGGCCAAGGCAAGCTGACCGCTCCTCGTGTCCTATGGGCACTTTTAAGTGCGTAATTGTCTCGGTCATCGTTCCGTCCATTCTATGAGCCGTCGACTTCAAGGTAGGTGCTCGGCAATGGATTTGAAACTGGACGGAAAGGTCGCGCTCATTACCGGGAGCAGCAAAGGCATAGGAGAAGCGATAGCCAGAGGGCTCGCTCGCGAGAAGACGATCGTCGTCGTCCACGGACGCGATCGAAACCAGACGGAGAGGGTCGCTCACGACATCTCCGCGCAGGGAGGACATGCTCATGCCGTGGTCGGAGACCTCACTGTTGACGATGAAGTGTGGCGCCTGGTCGATGAGGCACAGGCCCTGGCCGGCCCGATAGACATCCTGGTCAACAATGCCGGCGGTTCAGGCGATGCCGAAGACTGGACGAACAGTCGCCCAGCTTCTTGGGCGTCCGCCTACGACCGCAACGTCCTCGCCGCCGTGAGGGTGACTACCCGGCTGCTACCGAGGATGCAGGCAGCCAGGTGGGGACGTGTCGTAAACATTTCCAGCCTAGTTGGTTTGATGCCTCCGGCCTCCAGGCCCGACTACTCCGCCTGCAAGGCGGCGATGAACGCCATGACGGCGTCGATGGCCAAAGCCGTTGCGGCCGATGGCGTGACGGTCAACACGGTGTCGCCTGGCACGATACGTAGCGCCAGGCTGGATACCCGGTTCCGCGAGGTCGCAGCAGAGCGCGGGCTTGCGGACGGCTCTCCATGGAAACTGATTGAACAGACCGTCCTGCCCATGTTCGCCCAGGTACCCGTCGGCCGCGTCGGAACACTAGAAGAGATAGCTGATGCCATCTCATTCCTCGTCAGTCCCAGAGCGGGATACATAACCGGTGTCAACCTCAGGCTCGACGGCGGGATGCTGCCTAGCATCTAGTGGGTCGCATCTGACATTTGATTCCCGGCAGGGATTCCTCCTGAGCCTGCCCATCGGACCGAAGCGGCAAAATCCCGCCGGGGCACCGGTTGACACTCGCTCCGTTTTATCAGATATTTCTGTCATGACAGAAATGACCGGTAAGAGAAAACTTCCTCCCGCGGTCGAGCGCTTCATCCTGCATTGGGGCGACATGGGGGATGAGTGGGGTGTCAACCGCTCGGTCAGCCAGATCCACGGCCTGCTCTATCTCGCCGAAGCGCCGATGACGGCGGAGGACATCGCCGACACGCTCGGCATGGCGCGCTCGAACGTCTCCAATTCGCTCAAGGAGCTGCTTGCCTGGAACCTGATCCGCCGCGTGCCGATCCTCGGCGACCGGCGCGATCATTTCGAAGCGGAAACCGACATCTGGGAAGTCGCAGCGCGGATCGCCGCAGGCCGCAAGGAGCGGGAGATCGATCCGGCGATCGCAGCGCTTCGCGCCTCCGTGTCTGACGCCGCCGACGATCCCACGATCAGCCCGGTCGCGAGCAAGCGGCTGAAGGAAATGCTGGCTTTCACCGAACTCGTCGACCGCTGGTACAGCCAGATGCTCAACGTGCCGCGGCCGCGCCTGGTCGCGCTGATCAAGCTCGGCGAGAAAATCGTGAATCTGCTGCCGATAGGAAGAGCCAAATAGGCAAGCAAGTGGGAGCATGCGATGGCGTCAGCAAGGATGTCCAGCCTCAAGACATCACCGGCTTCCAACGCAAGGCTGCACGAGGACAACAGGTTTCGTGCGCTGCTCGCCGACGAAGATTGGGGTCGGCTGCCGGTCGCGGTCTGGCGGCGCTTCTCGAAGCGCCTCGCCGAGGGCGGGACCATCATCTATGTCGGCGAGATCGATGAAGTCACCTTCAATCGCGCCGGCTGGTGGCTGGCGCAGGTCGCGCGCCTGCTCGGCGGGCCGCTGCCGACCGGCTCCGAGACCGGCGCCCCGGCCATCGTCACGGTGACCGAGGATGCCGCCACGGGCGGCCAGATATGGAGCCGCATCGCCACGCGCAGCGACGGCTTTCCGCAAGTCATTCACTCTTGCAAGCGCTTTGCCGGTCCGACGGGGCTGGAGGAATATGTCGGCTGCGGCGTCAGCATGGCGCTCAAGATATCGGTCGCGCAGGACGCGCTGGTGTTTCGCAGCGCCGGCTATTCGCTGCGGCTTGGTCCGTTCCGATTGCCGCTGCCGGAATGGCTCACGCCGGGCGACCTCACCGTGACCCATCGCGATCTCGGCGGCAATGAATTCCGCTTCACGCTCGAGATCATTCATCCCCGCTTCGGCATGCTTATCCGTCAGTCTGCCGTGTTTAGGGAGGCCATGCCATGACGCCGCTGCTTTGGACCCTGATCGCCATTCAGATCCTGATGGGGGTGTTCGACACCTTCTATCACCATGAGTTCACCGAGCGCCTGGCATGGCGTCCCTCGCAGCGTTTCGAGCTGCAACTCCATGGCGTGCGCAACATGTTCTATGCGCTGCTTTTCCTCATTCTCGGCTGGCTGGAGGTGCACGGCGTTTTCGCTATGCTGATTATTGCCGTGCTGGTCGCAGAAGTCGTCATCACGCTGATGGATTTCGTCGAGGAGGATCTGAGCAGGAAGTTGCCGGCGAGCGAGCGTATCAATCATACGCTGCTCGCGATCAATTACGGCGCCATCTTGGTCCTGCTGCTGCCGGTCCTGATCGGCTGGGCGATGCAGCCGACCGGGATCAAGTCGGCTTACACGGACCTTCTCAGCATCGTGGCCGCGGCCGCCGCTGTCGGCGCGGCGCTTTGCGGCTTGCGCGATTTCACGGCCGCCAGACGCCTGGCGCGCATGGCCGTCGCGCCCGCGCGCGAGCTTGTGACGGGATTGCCGGGCCGGCAGACCGTGCTTGTCACCGGCGCCACCGGCTTCATCGGCAACCGGCTGGTCGGAAGCCTCACCGCCGCCGGCCATCAGGTCATCGCGCTGATACGAAATCCGGCGAAGGCGGAGCTATTGCCGCCGCCGATCACGCTGATCACGAGCCTCGATCAGATTCCTGCGGAGACCAGGATCGACGCCATCGTCAATCTCGCGGGCGAGCCGATCGGCAATGGCCTGTGGACCGAGGCCAAACGTCGCGAGATCCTTGCCTCGCGGATCGATATCACCGGCGACGTCGTGAAACTGATCGCGCGCCTCGAACGCAAGCCCGCCGTCCTTGTCAGCGGCTCGGCGATCGGCTGGTACGGGCTGTGGCAGGACCAGGTGCTGACCGAATCGGCCAAGTCGCACGCCTGCTTCAGCCACGAGCTCTGCGAGGCCTGGGAGAAAGCGGCGCGTTCCGCAGAAGAATTCGGCGCCCGCGTCGTCTGCTTGCGGATCGGCCTGGTGCTCGGCACCGATGGCGGCTTCATCACGCGCATGCTGACGCCCTTCGAGTTCGGCCTCGGCGGGCCGCTCGGTTCGGGCAGGCAATGGATGTCCTGGATCGAGCGCGACGATCTCGTCCGTCTGATCGCCCATGTGATCGCGACGGTCGATCTCGCAGGTCCGATCAACGCGACCGCGCCGATCCCGGTGACCAATGCCACGTTCACCGAAGA
Source organism: Bradyrhizobium sp. 31Argb (assembly GCF_043638955.1). Lineage (NCBI taxonomy): Bacteria > Pseudomonadati > Pseudomonadota > Alphaproteobacteria > Hyphomicrobiales > Nitrobacteraceae > Bradyrhizobium > Bradyrhizobium sp. 31Argb. Next base: position 13,762 of record NZ_JBEGDB010000051.1, read on the forward strand.
GCTTGGCCGCCGGCTGCATCGGCCCGCGATCTTTCGCATCCCGGCCGGCCTGCTGCGTCGGGTCGGCGGCGATTTCGCCAAGGAGCTATTGCTGGGCGGTCAGCGCGTGCTGCCCAACAAAGCGCTCAGCAACGGTTTTGTCTTCCGCCACGAGACGCTGCGCAGCGCGTTCGAGGCGATTTTGTGAGGCCGTACGCGGCCCTAAGTCGTCTCTGGCAGCCGCGTCTCGGCTGCGCCAAACACCTCAGCAAAGGCTTGACGAAGCGCGACGTCGACGTCAGGGAGCGTCACCGGCAGGCCGAGGTCGACCAGGGAGGTGACGCCATAGCGCGGGTCGACCACGCCGCAGGGCACGATCGCGGAGAAATGCGCCAGATCCGGCTCGACATTGATCGCGATGCCGTGGAAGGATACCCAGCGCTTCAGCCGCACGCCGATGGCGGCGATCTTGTCCTCGAATCCCGGTCCCTTGTCGGGCCGCCTGACCCAGACGCCGACGCGATCCTCGCGGCGCTCGCCGCTGACATTGAAGGCGCCAAGGGTGCGGATGATCCATTCCTCCAGCGAGGCGACATAGGCGCGTACATCCGGCCGGCGCCGCTTCAGGTCCAGCATCACATAGGCCACCCGCTGGCCGGGGCCGTGATAGGTGATCTGCCCGCCGCGCCCGCTCTCGAATATCGGGAATCGCGCCTCCAGGAGGTCGCCGGCCTTGCCGCTGGTGCCAGACGTGTAGAGCGGGGGATGCTCCAGGAGCCAGACCAGTTCGGGCGCTTTCCCGGCCGCGATGTCGGCGACGCGTGATTCCATCGCGGCGACGGCGTCAGGGTAGGGCACCGGAGCATCCGAAATCCGCCATTCCACGGCTTCGCCGCCGTCTGGCTGCGCGAAAATCGTCAAATCAAGGTCTTGGCGGACATTAACCATTGGCTAACCATCACGTGGTCAGGTGGAACCACAATCTAATCCCGGTTTGGCGGTTCAAAAGTGCCTACCCTCGATAAAGTCAGTGTCGATCTCATGGTGGTGCTCGGCACCACCACGATGCCCATCCACCAGGTCATGCGGCTTTCCCGCGGCGCCATCATCGAACTGGATGCCACCGAGGCCGACGAGGTCAAGATCCTCGCCAACAACCTGCCGATCGCCAGCGGCGTGGTGCTGGTCGACCGCAACCGGATCGCGGTCGAGGTCAAGCAAATGCTGCCGAAATCCCCGGATGTTAGATAGTCGATTAGCCACTTACCGGCTTGTCCCCCACCTTCCGATTTGTTACATCCCGCGCCGTCGATCCGGCGGCGGGCCTTTAGGTTCCCTCCGGCATCCCAAGCGCTCGTGGCGGAATTGGTAGACGCGCTGCCTTGAGGTGGCAGTGAGTAAAATCGTGGGGGTTCGAGTCCCTCCGAGCGCACCATACCCACGTTTTCCCTTGAAATCCTTACGCTTTTTTCCGGGTGTTACCCGGGAATGTTACCACTCCGTTCCCGTGCGGCGTTCGCACGTTGTTCGCTTTAGGTGCCCATAGAAAGTCGTCAAATGACTGGCTCTGATCGAACGCGATGATCTTTTCCATACCACTGACGCCGAGCTTCTCTCGATTCGCCTGAGCGATGTAGTGCGCGGGCATTTTCGGATCGGTCCAGCCGAACATGGCCATCATCTGGCTCTCGGTGCAGTCGGCGTAAGCAGCAACTTCGGCGCGGGCTTTGCGCACTCCATGGCAGCTCGTCTTCGGCTCGTTGACGCCGGCCAGGACCACGTATTTCTTGAACTTGGCCGCCCATGCCTCCTTCTTCATTGGCAGAACGCAACCGCGCACGACCTTGCCGGTGAAGGCATTTCGCGAGCGATGAGGGACAAGGATTTCGTTGAGCGGCAATGGGCCGGATCGGAGTTGAGGCAAGCAGACTTTCTTGATTGCTCTATTTGGCTGTAACTAGCCCAAATTGGCCCCATGATGGATTGGAACGAGAGTTTAAGTTTTTCAATTGGTTCGAACGCGGCGTGTGCACCGGGAGATCAAGAAAAATCTCATCACAGCAAGGGTGTGCAGGCGTTCTGAAGTAGGGCCGCGCGCTGCCTCCGGTTGGTGCGCCTGAACGACCAAAATTCCGAGGGTAGGGTGACAGGTGAGTGCTGACGAGCGACATTAGTTCTCGGAGCTAGAAAGCGTCACTCCTTTACCGCGCATTTGCGCAGCCCCGTTGATCCAACTGAGAACGAGCAGCTCTTGTAGCGCTTCCCTGACTCGAACCGCCGACTCGCTACGCTGCCTGCCGAGTGTCGTTTGCCGCGTCTACCGCGCGCGCTTTGATTTCGATCCCCACATGCAGAGACTTGTCGGTTCGAATCCGAACTGGCGCGGCCGATGCGTTTCCTCGTTCTCGATCTCGTCCACCCCAACCGAATATTCGAACACCATGCCGTCGGGGCCCTGGAAGTAAAGGAAGCGCGCGCCGGACGTCGGGTGACGGCCAGGGCCGAAGACGATCGGCACCCGTTGCTCGGACAAGTGATAAAAGGATCGCAGCACGTCGTCGTTGCTCTGCACCTGATGGTTGATGTGCTGGATTCCGGGACCTCTGGCCGGCGCAAGCGCGATGGTGTGGTGGATCGCGTTCACGCGCATCAGCGCAATATCCCCGATGCGATCGCTGACGCGCGCGTTGCAGACCTCCGTCCAGAACTTCTCGTCGCGGACCGGATTGGTCGAATTCAAGCCGACATGACTGAAGCCGGTGATGCCGGCGTCCCGTGCAGCAAAATAGCGGCGGCCATGCTGCTCCGGACGAACGACAAGCTCGATCTGATTGCCGCTCGGATCCTTGAATCCGATGAAGGCGCGAACCTTGCGTGCCGAGCATTCGGCGGCTGCGCCGACATGCACCGGATGACCAAGCGAGTCCAGGGTGGTGGCGGCCTCGTTCAACTCGCTCTCGTTCTCGACCTCGAATCCGATGGTCTGATCGGCCGGGTCGCCTTCGAAGTAGCACAGCGTATGCGCACGATCGTCCGAACGCAGATAGAGTGAGTTCTGCGATCGCTCGCTTACCTGAAGACCAAGGCATCTGGTCGCAAATGATTCGGCTTCCTCGAGGCTCGAGGCCCCCAGCCGCGCATAGGTGACATCCTTGAGCTGGATCATGGTTGCGCTCCTTTTGCAGAGATCAGGTGATGGCTTGCCGCAACTCCGGAATCTCGGAGCATTCGCTTCCCCATTCGCATAGCGAGGAAGCTGCCGGCGCAAACTGCCTCGCACGGTGCCGGGCATCGATGTCGGCCAGCCCATGCCCGTACGAGAAGACGTGTCCTTCCGGTCCGGCAAATCGCAGGAAGATCTGACCGGACGCGGCCTCACGGCCAGGGCCGTGAAGGATCTTGATCTGTCGCTCCTGCGCGAAGTAGTGATTCTGCATGATCGAATCGAGACTTTCGACTCCGTAGCAGACGTCGAGCAGTCCGGCCCGATCGGAAGGGTAGAGCGCAATCCGGTGATGCTTCCGGTCGATGCTGAGATAGGCAATATCGCCGACCCAATCGCTGACCGTGGCTCCCAGGATCGTGGTCCACAGCTTCAGGTCATCCTCGATCGCGCGGCTGCGAAGGCCCACGCATTGCAAGCCGGTGACACCCGCATCGCGGCTCGGAAAGTAGCGCCGGCCGCTAACCGCCGGGCGCGATACAAGGTCGATCTCATTGCCGCTCGCGTCGCGCACGATCAGCGCGCGCCGAACAAAACGCCGGCTGCATTCCTCTATGGAGGCCTCGCGAACTTCGAATCCGTCTCGCTGCAGGGCATCGGCTGCTCGATCGAGGTCATCGGCCGAGGCAATCTCCACGCCGATGCTCGACCCGTCAGCGTCTTCCACGAGGCAAAGCGTGTGGAAGCGCTCGTCCGACCGGAACAGAAATTGCTCCTTGTCATCAGTAATGCGCTGAAGCCCCAGGACGTCGGTCACGAAGGCAGCGGCGGCTGCGCCGTGCTGTACCGCAAGCCTCACATAGCAGAGCTGGATCAACGGGATAGGGGCGAGCTGCTTTGCGTCCATTTTCAACCACGGTTCTTCTGGTCGTTCGCCATCGCCGTCTGGAGATGTTGGCGGACGATGTCGCGCCACACTTTCAGAAGGCGACTGAACTGCTCAGGGTCTTTTTCGATCAGGGTTCGAACGGAATAGCCGCGGACCACGCTCAGCGTGAGCGACAGGATATCGCTGGCGAGTTGCTTGGGAACGCCCGACGACATCAGCGCTTCGAGCCAGGCGGCCTCGACCGAAAACCGGCTGGTGCGGGAGTTCCTGTATGTCTCGCGCTTGAGAATGCGCGAGTCGCTGTCCGCGCTCATTGCGATCGCGAGCTCGATGAAGAAATAGTCGCCGAAATAGAAATCCTGCGCGTCCTTGATGATCCCTTCGATCGGATCGTTTCCGCTGTTCTGGGCGAGGTGAGCCCGGCGGGCGCTCTCCACCAGCGAGACTTCGTTGACGTGCCTGATGACGGCGACAAGAAGATCGTGCTTGCTCTTGAAATGGTGCAGCAGGGCGCCGCGGGAGACGCCCGCGAGTTCGGCCACCTCAACCGTACGCAGGCCGCGCAACCCGTTGGCGCGGACAAGCTTCACCGCCGCCTCGATCAATTGGGTCTGCGTCGCTTCGCTGCGCTCCGCCTGGGTTCGTTTGGGGGCGTATTTCGGTTCGCTGGAGCTGTTTCGGCGCGATTGCAGCCGTTGCCGCGTCGCCGTGCGGGGCAGGGACGCCTGGCCTCCGCGCCCTTCTGGCTTCGTCTTGTCAGCATTCGACATAAACGTCCTCTTCGCTCAGTTTGACCCGGAAGGTCTTCAGCGCGACCGTGCAGGGCATGCCGGTCGGCTGCCCATTTAGTGACGTCGAACGTGCCGAAGTGCCACGGGCACTCGACGATTTTCCCCGTCAGAATGCCCTCTTCCGACAGCGACGCCTCGCCATGGGTACACAGATCGGCCGTGGCATAGATTGCTCCATCCACATTGTACACGGCGATATTGGTGCCATCCGGCAGCGTCGCCTGGCGGACCTCTCCCGGCGGGAACTCGTCGAGCCTTCCGATCAACACATCCTTGGTCATCGTCGTACTCATAGCATCGTGCTTCCGCCGTTCACGCTGATGACCTGGCCTGTGACGAACGAAGCTTCCCTGGAGGCCAGATAGCAGACCATGGAAGCCACTTCGTCCATCTCCCCGGGGCGTCCCATCGGCACGACGTCGATGAATTTCCGGATTGACTGCGGCACCTTGGCGGCCGCGCGTTGCACCTGGGGCGTATTCACGATGCAGGGTGCAACGACATTGACGGTGATCTCGTCGGTCGCGAATTCGCGCGCCAGTCCGGTGGCGATGGCGTGAACGCCGCCTTTTGCCGCGTTGTAGGCAGCGTGGTCGTAAAGCCCGTTGCGGACGGCGCCGATGTTGACGATCCGGCCGTAGCGCTTCGCCTTCATCACTGGCACGGCGTGCCACGTGCACCACAGCATTGTCCAAAGATTGCGATCGATGGTCGTCCGCAGCGTCTCCGGAGTATGCTCCAGGAACGGCTTGATGATGCCGCCGCCGGCATTGTTCACGAGGACGTCGATGGTGCCGAACGCCTTCACGGCATCGCCGATCAATCGGCCAGCGACATCTTCCTGCGAGAGATCGCCGCCTCGGATCAACGGCTTCTCGCGACAAAGCGAGGAGAGACCGTCGGCAGTGGTGGTCAACCCCTTCTCGTCCAGGTCCGAAAGGACCAGCCTGGCACCCTCTCTGGCAAAATGCTGTGCGATCACGGCGCCGATGCCGCTGGCGGCGCCGGTGATCACGACAACCTGTTCGGCAAATCGTTTTTCCATCGGAGCTGTCTCTCAGAGCACAATGGAAATCCGGCCATGGGGGCGCAGACCTTCACCCCCAAGCAGGCAACGTTTCTCGCCGATCCTTATCCTGTTGTCATCGACCTTCAGGCGGTAGTTGCTGGTGCCGAAGTAGAGATCGGTCGTACCATCCTTGGTGCGGAAAGTCTGGAACACCGCGCTGACGTCCACGGTGTCTTCATTGCGCCCGCGGATACGCACGTTGCCGACGATGCGGCTGGTCTTGGAGTGCGGGAATTCGGCGTGCGCGGTCCGTTTCATCAGGCGCTTCACTCTCTCACCCAACCGGAACCGGTCGTCCGCGATATAGAAGAGGTTGTTGTCCGCCGAGGCGTCGGGCGGAAGATCGGTGCAGGGGACCTCGTAGGTCGCATCATCGGTGAACAGCTCCAGCCATTCCGGCAGTCGCCATTGATCGAGCAGGTCTGCTTCGTGGAACAGGAAGTCTTCCACGTCGGATCGTTCGATTGCGCGCATGACGATCTCCTTTCAGGCCGCGACGTTCTTGATGCTGGAGACCGGAGCGGGGAACATCATGGCGTTCCACCGGGTCCAGAACGCGCGCATCTGAAGCTCATCGTTGTAGGCGGGACGCTCCTTGCCCATTCCCTTGGATATGTCGTTCCATTGCGCTTCTTTGGCGTTATTGAAGCCGCGCTGGCAATGTTCGAGCGCCTCGGCGTCGTCGGGCGTCGCGAAGCCGCCGGGCCCGAGAAATTCGAGAAAGTTGTTCAGGCGATATTTGCGAGCCCATGAGGTCTCGTCGTTCGGACCCAAAGCCCAGGCGCTGATGACCATGTAGTCGGCGGCCATCGGGAAGTAGGTGCGGACGGTCAGCGCCATGATGTCGTTGACGACGAGATTCGGGAAGATGAAGAGATTCCGGTTCTTGCAGGCAATGCGGTCGGCGCGTTCCTTGCCGAAGCGCTGGACCAGATTGTCGTAGAGGCGAGTGATTTCCTGCTTTCCGCTATCGCCCCACGCTGGAATCCACTGCGCGACCGGCCGGCCCCATGGCGCGCCGTATTCGAGAACGGCGTGACCGTTGTCGAGGTCGTAGCCATATCCGCCGCCGCCCATGCCGGTGGCGAGTCCATCCGTCGTATTCATCAGATAGTCGAAGTAACTCGCATGCGTGGTGGTCGCATGATAGCCATCGATGCTGTTCTCGGTGAGAAGCTTCCAGTTGGCCCGGATCGAGTATTCCTGGGTGCCGGCAATGATCGAGAGGCCCGCGTCGGTCTGATCGCAGATGAGATCGAGATATTCCTTCGCGCCGGCGAGGTAATCGACGAGGAGGACGATGTTCCTGTCGAAGGAGATGAAGCAGAAGTCACGGTAGGTCTCGAAGCGCGGAACCGCCTGCATGTTGGAGGATTCGCGATTCTTGAATCCTTCCGCATAGGCTTCCTCGCCGGGCTGGCTGCGCAGCTTGCCGTCGGCTCCGAACACCCATCCGTGGTAGAAGCACTGAAACGATTTCGCATTGCCTTTCCGCTCGCGGCAGACCTGCGCGCCGCGGTGAGGGCAGGTGTTGAGGAGCGCGCGAAGCGTTCCCTTGCTGTCGCGCGTGAACAGGATGCTGCGGCCGGCGACGGTCCGGCTCACGAAGTCGCCGGGCTTGGGAAGCTCGGATGCATGGCCGAGGTAGAGCCACGAGCGCTCGAACACGAGCTCCTTCTCCGCCTTGAAGATCTCGGGATCGGTGAAGTTGCGGCGAGCAACCTTGAAGATCTGCTGGGCGGGATCAACCAGAATCGCCGGTTGACGGTTGTCGGTCTGCATGTCGTTTCCTCCGTCTGCGCTCTTCATGAAGCGAGAGCTTGTTTCAAGTCGAAAGCGGGATTGGCGATATCAGATGGATTGATCCGCTTCCGGGAAGCGGCAAGCCTTCGCAACAGCGCCATGTCTTTTGGCGAACTCACCGTGACGCCACCGACCACTTCGCCGTCGCGGAGGCTGATGGTGGTGAAGCGTCCGCGCTCGACGTCGCCGCGCACGATCTCGTCGGCGCCGCCGGGATGGCCGATCACCTGGATGTTCGCCTCGAACTGATCCGACCAGAACCAGGGCGGCGCCTCGTAGCCGACATCCTGGCCGGCCATGTTCCTGGCCGTCGCGATCGCCTGGTTTTGCGCATTGGCCCAGTTCTCCACGCGCATCCAGCGCCCGTGCCAGTCGCTCCATTGCTCGGCGACATCGCCGGCCGCGTAGACGCCGTCGATCTCGGTCATGCCGGAGGAACCGACACGAATGCCTTGATCGACCGCGAGTCCCGCTTGGCGGGCGAGGTCTGCCGCTGGCTCAACGCCGACGCCGACGACGATGAGATCGGCCGGAACAATCCTTCCGTCGGACAACTGGATTCCTTTGGCCGTGGCGCCCACGATGGTCGCGTTGCAGCAGATGGCAACGCCGCGATCGCTGTGCAGCCGCCTCAGATATCCGCTCAGTGCTGGCGAGCCGACCTGTGGTAACAGCCGATCGGCCTTCTCCAGCACAGTGACCTCGCAGCCGCGGGCGATGGCTGCAGAGGCGACCTCGAGGCCGATCACGCCGCCGCCCACGAGCACCACCTTGGTGCCCTGCGTGAGATTGCGCCTGAGTTCGCGCGCATCGTCGATGCAGCGCAGGTAGCAGACGCGCAATCCGCAATTCTCGAGATCGCGCAATCGACGCGGCCGCGTGCCGGTCGCTAGCAGCAGACGATCGAATGAAATCTCGCGGCCGTCCGACAGCCCGATCGCTCGACGGTTCACATCAATTGCAATGGTCGGCGAGGAGGTGCTCAGCTCGATGTCGATCGCCGCCCAATCCTGCGAATTCCGGATGAAGCGCGGTTCTTCGTCCGCGTTGATCAGCATGGCCTTCGAAAGCTGCGGCCGTTCGTAGGGCGGATGTTGTTCTTCGCCCAATAAGGTGATCGGCCCGCGATGCCCGGCGGCCCGCAACGCCTCGGCTGCGCGCGCCCCGGCCTGGCCTGCGCCCACGATGACGATGCGTGTCCGGGATAGATCCAATGCCTTCACTCCCCTTGGGCGGTTCTTTGCCGCTCGCAGCGTTCCTCTCGCGGCCGCTTGACAACCAGAATACAAACAATCATTCCTGTTTGTAAAGTGAATTATCCTGCGCAACTCGAAAGCGGTTCGCGGCAGCGCGGGGATCAGGGAAGGAAAGGAAGGTGCCATTGCCAGTGGTGGATGCCCATACGCATGTCGTGCCTGCACGGCTCCCGGCTGACGCCGCGCGCGATCGGCGGTGGCCGAGCGTGGAGCTTTCGGGCGACAAGGCCGCGGTGGTGATTGGCGGAAAGGTGTTCCGAAAGATCGACTCGCGCTCGTGGGACGTCGGGCGCAGGCTGGCGGACATGGAGGAGGATGGCACCACAATGCAGGTGCTCTCCCCGATGCCGGAGCTTCTGTCGCATTGGTTGCCGGCTCATGACGCCGAGCACCTCGCGGATACAATCAACGAGCACATCGCCGTGATGGTCAGCGAGGCTCCGCGCCGCTTCGCCGGAATCGGCATGGCCTGCGTTCAGGACGTGCCGCGCGCGCTGGCGCAGCTAGAGCGCATCAAGGCGCTTGGTCTTTCCGGCATCGAAATCGGAAGCCATGTCGATGGCGTCGCCCTCGGCAGCGAAGTGCTCCATCCGCTCTATGAGGCCGCAGAGGCGCTCGACCTCTGCATCTTCGTTCATCCATTGCATCCGGCCGGGCTGGAGCGGATCGGGGCGGGGCCCGAATTCGCGGCGACGGCGGCATTTCCGCTGGAGACTGCGCTGGCCGCAGTGTCGCTACTTGCGGCCGGCGTTCTCGAGAAATTTCCCAAGCTCCGCATCCTGCTCAGCCACGGCGGCGGCGCGCTGCCCTGGATCCTGCCGCGGCTCGATTACGGCTGGTCGCTCGGCGGGGAGATGCAGAAACGGATGACGCGATCGCCAAGGGAAATCGCGCGCGGCTTCTTCTACGACTCGATTCTCTACGACGCCCCCGCGCTTCAATTCATGTCGTCGGTCGTGGGATCGGACCGCATCGTGGTCGGCTCCGACTATCCCTTCACCATTCGCCAAAAGCATCCCGGCGCATTTGCCCGCGCCGCGCTCCCGGATTGCCCGGGCGTTCTCGCCGACAACGCCTTCGCTTTCCTTGGCCGTGCCTTCGATCTGGAAACCCAGCATGCAGCAACTGGCGATCGTCACTCCGTCGCGTCACAGCAGGCCTAGCGTCATGATTGCCTGCAGGTCGCTTCCGCAGATGTGTCTGCTCGGTCCCGTCCCGCCGCGGACGCCCGGCCGCAGCGATGCGCAGGTCCCATCCGACGCTGCGCTTGGCGCCAGCCGCTACGCGCGCATCTCCTATGTGTATTTCTACAGCGAGGACGAACCCGATGACGTCGCGTTCGGCCTGCTCGACGTGGAGATCGCCGTTCAGCGTCGGGGCCGCAACGAATTCGCCCTGGAGATCTACTGTATCGGCGACGGCTATCAGAGCGGGCACGGCTCGAGCGCGGCGGCACCGCTGACCGTGGAGCTCAAGGCCGGCAGCCGCACGGTGGCGACTGTGCGCTGGAACTATCCCGATGTGCTCAATGGCCACATGGATCCGCTGACATTCACCACGTCGATCACTTTGTCGGAAGCGGACTTCCAGGCGCTCGACCACGTCTATCTGCCCTCCGCTCGCGCCGAGGCGGTGATATGCCTGGAGTGAGCAAACGAGACAGGTCGATCATCATCGGCGCGCACAGTGTTTCGTGCGACGCGCTGCTCGCGCAGGGCAAGCGCGCGGCATCGGCGCTTGCGGCAGCGGGCGTCAACGAAGGAGATGCGATCGCGCTGCTGATCCGGAACGATCCGATCTATTTCGAAGTCATGCACGCCGCGTCCCTGCTTGGGGCCTATGTCGTGCCGCTCAACTGGCACAGCAGCGCGGACGAAATCCGCTACATTCTCGCCGATTGCGCGCCGCATGCGCTGATCGGCCATGCCGGCCTGCTGCAGGGAGTTGCGGCCGCAATTCCAGCGGACCTGCCGACGTTCTTTGCGACGCCTGCGGGCGTCGGCGTCGCGGCCGCGTCGGATGCTCCTTCGTGCGCCCGTGCCTGGGCTCCCTATCGGGACAGCTTTGCCGAATGGTCGGGGCCGGCGCGCACGCCACGCGGGACCATGATCTACACCTCCGGCACCACGGGTCGGCCGAAAGGCGTGCGCCGTGCGCCGATGAACGCGGAGCAGGTCAAGAGGAATGCCGCCTTGCTGCGGCGGATCTACGGCATCGAGGAAGGCATGCGCGCATTCGTGTGCGGCCCGCTATATCATGCCTCTCCCGGGGCATTCGCCAGGCAGGCCTTTCAGCATGCCGACCTTGTGGTCCTGCAGCACACTTTCGATCCCGAAGACTTGCTGAAGACGATCGAGGAACATCGCATCACCCATCTCACGATGGTGCCGACGATGTTCGTGCGCTTGCTCCGGCTCAGCGACGAGGTGCGATCGCGGTACGACGTTTCCTCCATTCGCTGGGCGACCCACACCGGTGCCGCATGCCCGCCTGACGTGAAGCGGCGCATGATCGAATGGTGGGGGCCGGTGATTCACGAAACCTACGGCGCAACCGAAACCGGGCCAGCGGTCGGCTGCAACTCCCACGAATGGCTTGCCCATCCGGGCACCGTCGGCAGGGCGATGCCGGGCACGACGCTGCGCATTTACGACGACGAAGGCCGCGAGCTCGGCACCGGACAGATCGGGGAGATCTACCTGCGCACGGAAGCCTATGCCGATTTCACCTATCACGGCAGGCCGGAGCAACGCGACGAGATCGATCGTGGCGGGCTCGTGACCTGTGGCGACGTCGGCTACGTCGATGCCGACGGCTATCTGTTCATCTGTGATCGCAAGCGCGACATGGTCATCTCCGGCGGGGTCAATATCTATCCCGCAGAGATCGAGAATGTCCTGGTGAACTGTCCGGGCGTACGGGACTGCGCGGTGTTCGGCGCACCCGACGAGGAGTTCGGAGAAAGCCTGGTCGCTGCCATCGAAGCCGAGGGCGGGATTCGGCTCGGGGCCGAAGCCATCGCGACATTCCTGGAACGCCATATCGCCCGGTTCAAGATCCCGAAGCGGTTCGTGTTTCATGATGCGCTGCCGCGCGAGGCGAGCGGAAAAATCTTCAAGCGGAAACTGCGCGACGCCTATCTGCAGGCGCACGCGCAAGCCTGACAGAATTCATCATCGAAGTCGGAGATTAATAGTGGAACTGAAGGGTAAGCATGTCGATGTCGCGGGGACGCGCACGCATTACTATGACGTCGGGCAGGGAGAGCCCACCATCCTCATCCATGGCGGAGGCCCGTGCGCTTCCGGCCTGAGCAATTATCGCAAGAATGTCGAGGCTCTCGCCGCGCGCCGTCGCGTGATCGTGTTCGACCTTCCCGGATTTGGCGAGACCGAAGGGAAGCTGAAGGACGGCCCGATCTTCGAAGCGATGGGTGACTTCACCCGCGCGTTCATGGACGCGATCGACGTCAAGAAGGCGAGCTTCGTCGGCAATTCCCTCGGAGGCGCAACTTCGCTGATGGTGGCCTTGCGCGCGCCCGAACGGGTCAACCGGCTGGTGCTGATGGGGACCGGCGGAAGCCAGGCGATCTTCTCGCCGATGCCGACCGAAGGGCTGCGGCGGATGGCGATGTTCCATGCCGGCGAGGGGCCGACCTTGCAGAAGCTGAAGGGCGTGATCGATCTCCTGGTGTTCGACCAGTCCTCGATCACCGAAGAATTGCTCGCCGAGCGGCTCAAAGCCGCCACCCGCCCCGATGTCATCGACATCTTCAAGCGGCCGCCGCTCGATATCTGGCGTGAGAATCTCGCGGCGCTCAAGCACCGCACGCTTCTGATCTGGGGGCGCGAGGATCGGGTGGTGCCGCTCGATTCCAGCTTCATCCTGCTGAAGACCATGCCGAACGCACAGCTTCACGTCTTTCCCAAATGCGGGCACTGGGCGCAGTGGGAGAAGGCCGACGAATTCAACGCGCTTGTCGCTGACTTCCTGGATCGGCCATGAGCAATATCGTTGAGAACATCGCGACACGCCTGCAGGAAGCGGAGGCGGCATGCCGCCCGATTGCGCCGATCGCGGGCGATATCGGCGAAGGGCGAGTGGAGGTGGCCTATGCGATTCAGGCCGAAGTCACCCGTCGCGAGATCGCCGGCGGCCGCCGGCTCGTGGGCCGCAAGATCGGCCTGACGTCCAAAGCCGTCCAGCAGCAGCTTGGAGTCGATCAGCCCGACTACGGCGCGCTGTTTGCCGACATGGAGATCCCGACCGGCGAACGGATCGAGGTCGCGCAACTGATCCAGCCGCGTGTCGAGGCGGAGGTGGCGCTCGTCCTGGAGCGGGATCTGGCTGACGATGACATCACCCTCGGCGAATTGATGCGATCGACGGCCTATGTCGTCTCCGCGCTCGAAGTGGTCGACAGCCGGATCCGCGATTGGAAGATCACGATCCTGGATACGGTGGCCGATAACGGCTCGAGCGCCCGCTATGTGCTCGGCGCCTCGCCGCGTCGCCTGACCGATGTCGATCTGGAAGCCTGCGGCATGACGATGACGCGCAACGGCGCGATCGTCTCCGTCGGCTGCGGCGCGGCCTGTCTCGGCCACCCCTTGCGCGCCGCGCTCTGGCTTGCTCGCACCATGGCAAAAGCCGGCCAACCGTTGCGGTGCGGTGATGTCGTGCTGACCGGCGCGCTGGGACCCGTGTCGCCGGTCTCCGCAGGCGAATTCTACGAAGCAAAAATCTCAGGATTCTCGCCCGTGAGCGTTTCGTTCGTTTAGCTCACCGGGTTCACGCTGCCGGAGAGCAGCAGGCCCGTTGCAGCATCCACTTATAGCCAAAGATGAAAGGGAGGAGCCGAAATGATATTGATCTCGCGGCGAACAACCATCGCCGGCCTCGGCGCTGCGGCACTCACGTGCGGTCGAGCGTCGCGCGCCGCTGCAAACAATTACGGGCCTGGTGTGACCGACACCGAAATCAAGCTCGGGACCACGGCGCCCTATAGCGGACCGGCGTCCGGCTACGGCGTCTACGGACAGGCACAGACGGCCTATTTTCAGATGGTCAACGACAATGGCGGCATCAACGGCCGGAAGATCAACTTGGTTTCGCTGGATAATGCCTTTTCGCCGCCGAAAGCCGTCGAGCAGACGCGCAAGCTCGTGGAGTCGGAGGAGGTCTTCGCAATCGCCGGTTTCCTTGGAACGGCAACCAATGCCGCCGTACAAAAATATCTGAACGCGAAGAAGGTGCCGAGCCTGTTCCTGACATCAGGCGCCGAGCGTTTCAACGATCCGAAGGAGTTTCCCTGGATCGTTCCGTTCTATCCGATCTATGTCGCGCAAGGCGCGGCCTTGGCCACGTTCATTCTCAACGAAAAGCCGAACGCCAAAATCGCCGTCCAATATGTCAACGACGATCTCGGCAAGGACTTCCTTCGTGGCCTGAAGAAGGGGCTGGGCGGCAAGTCGAGCGCCATTGTCAAGGAGGTCAGTCACGAGATCACCGAGCCCACCATCGACAATCAGGTCGCCGATTGCAGGGCGACCGGTGCCGATGTGTTCGTCCAGTTGACCTATTCCAAATTTGCCGCGCAAGGCATCCGGAAGGTGGCGGCGATGGGCTGGAAGCCGCTGCACGTCGTCAATTCGAATTGCAGCTCGATCGGAGGCACGCTTGCCCCGGCCGGCCTGGACAACGCCAAGGGCTTGATCTCGGCATGGTGGGAGATCGTCGTGACCGATCCAAGACACCGGGACAAGCCAAGGGTGAAGGCCTATGTCGACTTCATGAAGAGATACATGCCCTCGGTCGGCATCGACGACAATACGGCGACGCCAGGCTACAACAACGCCTACATGATCGAGCAGGTTCTCAAGCGTTGCGGCAACGATCTGACGCGGGAAAACCTCTTGAAGCAGGCGACGTCGCTCAAGGGCGAACTGCCGCCGCTTTTCCTCGATGGCATCAAGGTGGAAAATTCTCCAACCGACTATCGCGCCATCCACAACTTGCAGATTTGCCGCTTCGATGGTGAGAACTGGATTCCCGTCGGCGACATGATCGATCTCGGTGCGATTGCGTCCTGAACCCTCACGAATCTCCGGGACGGCTGGGCGAGGGCGGCAAATGCCGCTCTCGCCTTTTTCTGATGGAGAAATTGCATTCGCGAGCAATGCTGCAAACGCCCGGATGGATCACTGAGCCGACAGCGGATCGCCTGCCAGTGTCCAGCTCTCTCCGTCGAAAATCGCGATCCGAAGCGTCTTGAACGGTGTGTAGTCGTCGGGATGCATGCTGATCGAGATGCCCGGAAGCATCATCGGCAGCCGTTCGCCATGGAGCGATGTCGCCTGGCGAATGAGATTGTCCCGCGTCAACTGATCGCCGCATTTCTTCAGGGCGAGCGTCACGGCATGCACGTTCATATAGGCGACCAGGACGGAGTAGTCATCCGGATTGGCCGACGACGCATACTTCTTCAGGAAGCTCTTGTAGGCCTTCACCTCTTCGTCATCGGCCCATGCCGGGTCGCCGGGCTGTTTGAGGAACTGCGTCGTGACCAGTCCTTTTGATGCCTCGAGGCCTGCCGGCTTCAGGATGGTCTCTACCGACGCCGTCGAGCCACCGATCACGTGGAGCGGATTCCACTTAAGCTCGTAGACTTTCCGTATCGATTGCGCGGCTGCCTTCGAGGACGATTGTTCGATCAGCGTGTCGATGCCGGCGGCTTTCAACTGAACGATTTGCGAATCGATCGTCGGATCGGCGAGTTCGTAGGAAACCGCCGTGACGATCTGCGCCGCCTTTTCGCCAAGCCCGGCCCGCAAGCCCTTGAGATAGTCCTTTCCGTAATCGTCATTCTGATACAGGACGCCGATCTTGGCGTCGGGTCTTGTCTTCGCGATATATTTGGCGACGACGCGGCCTTCCGTCTCGAAATCGGGATAGAGCGGCACGGTCCACGGGAAAGCCTTGGGATCGTTGAAGCGGCGTCCACCGGCGGTGATGAAAAGCTGCGGCACCTGTTTGGAGTTGAGATATTTCTGGATCGCAACATTCGGCGCCGTTCCGATGGTCCCGACCTCGGCCAGCACGCCGACGTCTTCTATGAGCTTGCGCGACTGCTCGACCGCCTTGGGCGCACTGTAGGCATTATCCAGTTGCGTGAAGCTGATCTTGCGTCCGTTGATCCCTCCTTGCGCGTTCAGCATCTCAAAATAGCCGACGACCGCCCGTCCTGCACCGGCACCGAAAGCAGAGGCGGGACCGCTGAGCGGGGTTGATTGGCCAAGCTTGATCTCGGTGTCGCTCGCTCCCGGGCTATAGGCCTTTTGTGCGTAAGCAGATGATGCGACAAGCAGGCCGGATATGGCGGCGGCGGGCCAAATCCGGTGGATGGTCCAGGTCAACATCGTTTCCTCCATGTTGTATTTGATTCTTCATTCTTGTTATCGCAGCAGCTCGCGGGCGATCACCACGCGCTGGATCTGATTGGTGCCTTCAAAGATCTGGGTCAGCTTGGCGTCGCGCATCATGCGTTCGACCGGGTAATCCATGGTGTAGCCGTAGCCGCCGAAGATCTGGACGGCGTCGGTTGTGACCTTCATGGCCGTGTCGCTGCCGATGCACTTCGCCATGCTGGCGAGCAGGTTCAATCGCTTCCAGTCGCCTTCATCGCCGGCACGTGCGCATTCGTAGACGAGCGCGCGCGCCGCCTCGATCTGCATGGCCATGTCCGCAAGCATGAACTGCACGCCCTGGAATTCCGAGATCGATCGCTTGAACTGCTTGCGTTCCTTCGCATAGGCGATGCAGGCGTCGAGCGCGCCCTGCGCCAATCCCACAGATTGGGCGCCGATGGTCGGGCGGTTGAGATCGAGTGCGCGCATTGACGCGCGAAAACCCTTGCCTTCCTCGCCGACGAGATTCTCGGCGGGAACCCGCACATTGTCGAAGAAGATCGGCGTATTCGGAGCGCCGTGAAAGCCCAGCTTTCGCTCGTGTCGCCCGAACGAGATGCCCAGCATCTGCTTCGGCTCAACGATGAAGGCGCTGATGCCGTCCGCGCCTGAGCTGTCGCTCGTCCTCGCCATCACCACGATGTAGTCGGCGACGACGCCGTAGCTGCACCACTGCTTGCGGCCGTTGAGGATATAGCAGTCGCCGTCCTTCCTGGCGCGGGTGTTGAGCGCGGAGACGTCCGAGCCGGCCTGCGGTTCGGAGATCGCGATCGCGGTCACGACGCCGCCCTTGGCGATGATCGGCAGGTATTTCTTGCGTTGCTCCTCGGAGCCGAAATGGAGCAGCGGCATGATGAACATGGTATTGAGGGCTGCGATCGAGGCACAGGCGGGCGAGACCTTCGAGATTTCCTCGCGCGCGATGCAGGCCATCGTCAGGTTGCCGTTCGGTCCGCCATATTGTTCCGGCACCCAAAGCTGCATCAGCCCCATCTCGCCGAACAGCTTCACGATCTCGAGCGGGAAACGATCAGACTCGTCGATCTCGGCGGCGATCGGCGCCACGTGTCTGGCGACCATTTTTCCGATGTTGTCGCGGAACGCGATCTGCTCCTCGGTGAAGCTCATGGGTTTCCCGCCTGCTTTTTTGTGAGGAAGCTCCAGAAAGGGGCTTCCATTGAATGAGTGATCCATTTAATAATTCACCCGATGAACACCAAGTCAAGCCCTCGTAACTCGGCCCGACCGCGGTTGGCGTCGCCCAGCCGGCGGGAACGTGCCCCCGATCACCGTGCAGCCGGGTCGCCGGCTGCATTGCAATTCCGGCCGATCCACACCCGTCGCGCGTTCGAGGAAATCTGCGAGCGTATTCGCGAGCAATTGGCGCTCGGTGTGCTCAAGCCCGGGGACAAGCTTCCCGCCGAACGCGACCTGGCGCAGCAACTCGGCGTGAGCCGCAATGTCCTGCGCGAGGCGCTGCGAAGCCTCGAGATGGCGGGCGTGCTGCGGCTGCAGAAGGGCGTCAAAGGAGGAGCCTTCATCCGCGAGGGCGATACCAGCCGCATGAACGACGTCATGCGAGACATGCTGAGCCTTGGCACGATTTCAGTGCGCGAATTGTCGGAAGCACGCGTCCATGTACTTGATCTCGTCGTACGGCTGGCGTGTGCGAATGCGCGGGCGGTCGATCTCGACGCGCTTGAGGCGAATGTGGAGCGCACCGAACTTGCCACGCGCGAAGGCCGGCTGCTCGACCGGGTCGAGTGCTCGCGGGAGTTCTACAAGCTGCTCGCCGCGGCGACCGGAAACAAGGTGATCGCCATGATCATGGATTCGGTCACGGAGATTCACATGCGCTTCGTCTATGCCAAGGTGGCGTCGAGCGGCGTCGCGATGGCCCGGCTCGCCGAGAAACGCCGGCGGTTTGTGGCCGCGCTGCGCGAGCGCAATGTCTCGTCCGCCACGCGCCTGATGCGCACGCATCTCGAATCCGTGCAGCGGATGCTGGAGCAGGATCCCGGCGCCATGTCACTTCAAGTTGCCTTGGCGGAGGTCCAGCCTGGTATCCGCCGTTGAGCGGCGGCATGTGACGACCAGCCTCGCCTGAACAAGAGTATAAACGGAGGAAAATGTGTCCAGATACGCCAATTACGAGTGCCTGAAGATCGCGGTTGCGAACAAGGTGGCGACCGTGACCTTGAACCGCCCGCAGGCGCGCAATTCGATCAATCAAAAGCTGATCCGCGAACTGCGGACGATCTGGGATGACCTCGCCGATGATCACGCCGTCAATGTCGTGGTGCTGACCGGCGCCGGCGATTTCTTCAGCGTCGGTGGCGACGTGAAGGCGATGTCCGAGCGGCCAGGCGGCGACGTCCTCGAAGAGGGCGAGGTCCATGATCCCATGATCAGCCGGCGCGGGGTCACCCGCCAGCTTGAGCTCGACAAGCCGATCATCGCCGCCATCAACGGCGATGCCATCGGCCTTGCAGCGACTCACGCGCTCCTGTGCGACATAACGGTCATGGCCGATGACGCGCGGATCGGCGACACGCACGTGTCGCGTGTCGGCCTGGTCGCGGGCGACGGCGGCACCGTGATCTGGCCGCTGCTCGTTGGGATCAACAAGGCCAAGGAATTCCTGATCCGCGGCACGCTCCTGAGCGGCAAGGAGGCCGAGAGGATCGGGCTGGTCAACCATGTGGCGCCGCGCGCGGAGGTGCTGGCCAGGGCCCGCGATATCGCCGTGGAGCTTGCGAACGGCCCGACCTGGGCCATTCGCTGGACCAAGCTGTCGATCAACCAGATCGTCAAGGATCGCGTCAACTTGCTGCTCGAAGCCTCTATGGCCCTGGAGCAGGTGACGTTTGAGACGGCCGACCACAAGGAAGCGACCATGTCGTTCAAGGAAAAGCGCAAGCCGAAATTCGGCCAGGCGTAGCTCGGCCATGAGCGCGACCGAGCGCCCGACTGACGACACCAGGAAGATGCTGGCGGATTCCCTGCGCGGGTTTCTCGGCCAGCATTGGCGCGTCGACACCATGAAGCGTGGCCCGTCTCCGCAAGAAATCGCAGCGATCTGGAGCAAGCTCGTGGGTCAGGGCGTTGCGTCGCTTGGCAGCGATCCCGACATGGGAGGGCTGCGCGAGATCCTGGTGGTGATGGCGGAGCTGGGCCGCGCCGCGTGCCCGGCGCCGATGTGGTCGGCGGCTCTCGCCAATTTGGCGCTCGCGGGAGCAAGGTCCGAGGCTTCGGTTGGTTTGCTAAGGCGCCTACATGCGGGCACCGCGCGCATCGCGTTCTCGTTTGGGGCATTTGATCCGGACCGCGCGGCGGGCAGCATCGAGGTCACGAACATTAAGGCAAGCGGACTGCTGCGGTTTGTCGAGGCGGCGGGAAGCTGTACGCATCTGCTTGTGCCGATCAGTCCATCGGCGCTTGCGCTTGTTGCGATGGATGGCCCGGGTGTCGGCGTTGAACCAACCCGTGCGATGGGCGCCTGGAGCCTTCACCAGGTTCGGCTGAACGCTGCGCCGGCTGAAATCATCGAAGTCGAATTCCTTGCCGTCCATGACCTATTGCGCAAGGCCAAGCTGGCGCTGATGGCGCGGGCGCACGGTGCCGCCCGGCGCGCGTTCGAACTGGCGGTCGACTATGCAAAGGAGCGCCGGCAATTCGGGCGGCCGATCGGACAGTTCCAGGCGATCCAGCACAAGCTGGCCAATTGCTTCATCCTGCTCGAAGGCGTGCGCCTGATCCTCGACCATGCAGGGGAACTGCATGATCGTGGCGATCGTCATTGGCCGTATTTCGCTGATTGCGCCGCATCTTTTTCCGCCGAGGCGCTGCGGCGTGTTTCGCTCGAGACCCAGCATACATTCGGCGCCATCGGCTATGCTGAGGAGCACGAGGCGCCATTGCACTTCAAGCGCGTGCATCTCGATACGATCGCGCTCGGCGGCGCGGCGCATGCGAGGCTCGGCATAGGCTCTTTCCTGCTAGATGATGGTGGTGCGGAACTGCCGCAATACGATCTTGGTCCGGCCGGCAATGCGCTGCGCGAGCAGGTCCGGCAATGGTTGGAGGAGAATTGGTCGAGCGAGCGCAAGGCCGCCTTCGACGCGCAGCCATTTGCCAAGCGCGAGTTCGATGTCGAGTTCGCGCTTGATGTCGGCAAGACCGGCTGGATCGGGTTGGGATGGCCGAGCAAATTCGGCGGGCAGGGGCGCTCGCCGCTGGAGCAGATCGCCCTCATCGAGACGATGGAGCGGGACGAAGCGCCGCGGATTGGAGCTGCGATCCAAGCCAACGCGCTGATGATGTTCGGCACGCCGGAGCAGCAGCAGAAATATCTGCCGGAGATTCTCCGCGGCGAAGCCATGCACGGCATGGGCTACAGCGAACCCCAGGCAGGCTCCGATCTCGCCGCGCTGCGCACCGGCGCGGAGCGTGATGGCGATCAGTGGGTCATCAACGGCCAGAAGATCTGGACCACGACGTGGTGGGGCAAATACATGTTCCTGGCTGCGCGCACGGACAGGGACGCCAAGCCGCCGCATGCGGGCATCAGCATGTTCATCGTGCCGATGAATACGCCGGGCATCTCCATTCATCCGGCGACGACCATGTATGACGGCTCCTTTGCCAATATCTTCTACGACAACGTCCGTATTCCGCTTGACAACCTCGTCGGTGAGGTCGATGGCGGCTGGAAGGTGCTGACCGGGGCGCTCGCTTTCGAGCGCGGTCTGGTCGGCGGCGGCATCGTCCTGAAGGTCGCCCACGCCTTCGAACAATTGCGCCGGCATATCATGGCGGCAGAAGCCGACAGGCCGCCGCTCGCCAATGACCCGATCGTCCGCGACAGAATGGCCGTACTCGCGTCTAAAATCGAGGTCGGCCGTCAGTTGATGATGCATTGCGCGGAATTGGCGGCCGATGGCATCACCCCGCCGGAATATGGCGCGATCAGCAAGGTGTTTTCCAGCGAGCTGATGGAGCGCTTCGGCGAAACCGCGCTCGACATTCTAGGCCAGCGCGCCGCGCTTTCCGAGCAGATGCCTGATGCAATCGACAATGGCCGCTTCGAGCAGAACCTGCGTCATTCGCTGATGTGGGTGATCAGCATTGGAACCAACGAAATTCAGCGCAGCCTGATTGCGCAGCGGGCGCTTGGGTTGCCGAGATAGATAGGGAGTGATCGCATGCCGCAGCCAGACGTCGCGACGGCGCCCCTCAATGGCGTCAGGGTGCTCGATTTCTCGATCATGCTGGCTGGTCCCTATTGTGCGCGGCTGCTCGCGGATGTCGGCGCGGAAGTGATCAAGATCGAGCCGCCGGAGGGCGACGACATGCGGCTGCGCGCACCCCTGCGCGACGGCCACAGCGCCTATTTCGGCCAGCTCAATGCCGGAAAGCGGAGCCTGGCACTCGACCTGAAGAACAGTGAAGCGATCAGCCTCGTCCACAGGCTGGTCGAGCAGACCGATATCGTCGTGGAAAATTTCCGTCCCGGCGTCATGGATCGGCTGGGACTTGGCTATGAGGCGCTGCGCGAGATCAATCCGCGTTTGATCTATTGCTCGATCTCCGGCTATGGCCAGTCTGGTCCGGCGGCGGAGCGAGCGGCCTATGCCATGATCGTTCACGCCGAAAGCGGGTTCGACCGTGCGCTGATGCGATATGCGGGCGATCGCGACCGTCCCGCAGCGGGTGCCGTGTTCGTGGCCGATCTGTTGGGAGGCATCTTCGGCTATTCGGCGATCCAGACTGCGCTCGTGCAGCGATCGCGCACTGGAGTGGGGCAACGGATCGACGTCGCGCTGATGGATTGCATGCTGAACCTGCTCGTCTACGAGCTGCAGGAGGCGCAGTTCCCGGTGCATGCGCCGCGGCCGACCTATGGTCCGGTGCGGGCCAGCGATGGTGATATCCTGATCGCGCCGGTGACATCGCGCAATTTCGCCGCCCTTTGCGAGGTGACGGGAGACCGCGCCTTGGCCGAGGATGCCCGCTTCAACACTGTGCCGGCGCGTGGCGCGAACTGGGGCGCAATGATGCAGCAGATCGAGAGGTGGACCGAGCTCCACACGGTGCGAGAATGCATCGCGTCGCTCGATCGCGCCGGCGTTCCCTGCGCCGAATATCGCGATCCCGGCGCGGCGCTGACCGACCCGCATCTTTCGCAGCGCGGCGCCTTTGCGACGATTGCGGATGGCGCAGGCGAATTTTTCGGGGTCAATCCGCCTTGGAGGATGTCGGGAGCGGACTGCTCGATGCGGCGCGAGGTGTCGGCGGTCGGCGCGCACCGCGACGAGGTGCTGTCACGGGCGCTGGGATTGTCATCCGCGGAAATCGCCAGCCTGGCGGACGTAGGAGCGTTCGGAAAATAGTTCGCCCGCGTCAGCAATACTGCAGAAGAATTCAATCCTCGGATGATCCGGAAGAGCCCGATGGCGTCGCCTTTGCGATCGCCAGCATGCATTTCAGAAAATGCGCGCGATCTTCCTTGCGCAACGGTGCCAGCATCAGGTCCTGCAGTTCAGCAGCAGCGGGAACGACGCTGAAGAGGGCCGTCTCTCCCTTGGCGGTGATCTGAACCTGCACGGATCGCCGGTCTTCCGCATTGCTCTTCTTCGAGATCAGCATTCGCGCCGTCATTCTCTTGAGCATTTCGCTCAGCGTATTCCGGTCGCAACTGATGTGTTCCGCGAGGATCGACGGCGTGAGCGGGCCGCGTTGATACAGCGCCATGAGTACGCCGAACTGTCGGGGGGTGATGTCACTCTGGCGCGTCACCTTCTGATAGAGGACGTCGTAGCGGGCTTCGAGCAGCCGAAGAAGAAAGCCGATGCCGCCTTCGAGCTGCCAATTGCGCGCGAGCTCCGCGGCCAAATCCGTCTTCATTGCCTTGTCGGCTGACATGCCGTTGTCGACCTGCGCTGTAGTCCATCTGACCCCAAATCGGCATAGCCGTTAGCAGCTTGGTGTTCCGTCCTCAACCCTTGGGCTGGGTGCCGAGAGCAGGCCCGATCCGAAACGCCGGTCCCAAAGGCCACATCGGCCCTTGCAAGATGAGAATCGATATAGTACGTATACGTACCAAATCTAGACGCGAACGGATCAAGGTTCGCGCAGGGAGGGTGGTTTTGGATCTGCGCCAGTTTTTGTCGATCCCGTATCTCCTTGAGGCTGAAGCCGTCGAAACCGAGCCAGGCAAGTGGCTTCTGCGGCTCGCTTATCCGGAGCTGCCCGGCTGCATCGCGGAAGGAGTTGTCGTCGAGGACACGCTCAAGGAGCTCGAACGACGACGGGTCGAACAGATCGTGAGCCTGGTGGAGGCGGGCAGTGAGCCTCCTGTTCCCCGAAAGCCGCTTGCCGCATCCGATCCGCTCTGGACTGCCCGCGATCTGGGCGTGTCGCCACGCATCGCTGCTCTCCTCGAACGCGCGGCCAAATAGCGCCTCGGGACGAATCGTTGAATTGAACGGAGGAAGCTCATGCTGTCGCACGAAGACAATGAAAGGCTGGTGAGGGTCGGAAAGGGCACGCCCCTTGGAGAGCTGTTCCGGCTGTATTGGATTCCGTTTCTGCCATCCGCCGATCTGGTGAAGGACGGTCAGCCGAAGCGCATCCGGCTCTTGGGCGAAGATCTGGTCGCCTTCCGCGACACCGAGGGCCGCGTCGGATTGGTCGATCATGCATGCCCGCATCGCGGCGCGCCGCTGATGTTCGGCCGCAATGAAGATTGCGGATTGCGGTGCGTCTATCACGGCTGGAAGTTCGATGTGACGGGGGCGGCAACGGACATGCCGGCCGAGCCGGTTCGCAGCCGGCTGAAAGAGCGCGTGCGGATCAAGGCCTATCCCTGTCGGGAGCGGAACGGAATGCTTTGGACCTATATGGGTCCAGATGCTGCGAATCCTCCGCAGCTTCCGAACGTGGAGTGGAATCTGGTGCCGGCGGACCAGGTGCACATCTCGGTGCGGGTCCAGGAATGCAATTGGCTGCAGGCGCTCGAAGGCGAGATCGATTCAGCTCACGCGCCGTTGCTCCATGGCCGGCTCGATTCGCAGGGCACCACCAGCGCATGGATTCAGAAGCGCGATCTCCGTCCGACGTTCGAATGCATCAAGCAGGATTTCGGAATGAGCATCGCCGCCCGCCGGAACTACGACGCCAACACGCTGTACTGGCGCGTCAATCAGTTCGTGATGCCGTTCTATACGCTCGTTCCACCGCTGTCTCCGTTTCCGGATCTGAGCGGTCATGCCTGGGTCCCGATCGATGACGAGAACACGCTCTGCATCATGTTCTCGTATCACCCCTCGGAGCCATTGCTGCCGAAGACCCGTCAGATTTTCGCGGAGGGGCACAACGGCCGGGAGAGCGGGCACGCCAGTCGCCATGCGCTGGTCCAGCACCCCGTCACCGTTCCCTACGCCGGATACTGGACCAAATACAATCCGCAAAACGGCTTCCAGTTCGACTACGAGGCGCAGCAGACCACCTGGTTCTCGGGGCTGCCCGGGCTGTGGGTGCAGGACGGCGCTTGTCAAAGCGGTGTTTCGCCGATCTACGACCGCACCAAGGAGAACCTCTGCTCCAGCGACACCGGCATTGCGATGACGCGGCGCTTCCTGCTCGAAGCGCTCGGCGCCTATCGCGATCATGGCATCAAGCCAAAGGGCGTGACCGATCCGGATGTGTTCATGGTGCGCGCGGTATCCCTGCAGCTTCCGCCAGAGGACTCCTGGGCGGATGTCGGCGCGCCGTTCATGCGTCGCATTGCCTCACCAAGGATGTTACCGGAGAACTGACCGTCAGGATTGGGGCGGCGATACCGAATCGGATCGGTGTCGCCGATGGCAGGACGGATCAGCATGGGTGCGCGGCGCGAGCTCACGGCGGCGGTGGTAGAGCGCTATCGATCAGCACG
>NZ_JBEGDB010000520.1:0-2280 GCF_043638955.1 Bradyrhizobium sp. 31Argb
GCACTCAGCGAAAGCTGCCGGCAAACGGCAACTCCTCGGAACCTGTAGCCACCGCGCCAGTCGTCGACTCTACCGAGTTCGATGCGGCCGTCATGCAGGAAGCGGGTCAATCCATCCCAGCGCGACAGCGCATACCGGATCGCTTCGGCGAGATTGCCGCGGCCGGGCAGTTGAGGAAGCTGCACCTCGAGCCAAAGGCGAAGGCTGTCAACGATCGGCTTGGCGAGTGTGCGCCGCGTGGCCAGCCGATGCGCCCGCGATTGACCACGCACCTGCGCTTCGACAGCATAGAGGCTGGCGATACGACGCAGAGCCTCGTGCGCGACGGGCGTGTCCTCGGCTTGCGCAACCTCGTAGAACTTGCGCCTGGTGTGCGCCCAACATGCAGCCAGTGTGATGTTGCCAGCGCCGGTCAGCCGCTCGAATCCCGCGTAACCGTCGACGCGCAGAACGCCCTTGAAGTGCGTCAGATGCGCCGCCGGGCGCTCCGCTTTTCGGTCGGGCGCGAACACATAAACAGCAGCCGGTGGCTCCGGCCCGCCCCAGCCGCGTTGATCGCGCGCATACACCCACAGCCGTCCGGTCTTGGTGTGCCCTCGGCCCGGATCGAGCACAGGGATTGGAGTATCGTCGGCAAACAGGTGATCCGACGCGAACATGTGCTCGCACAGCCGATCGTGCAGGGCCGCCAACCACCAGCACGCGCCGCCGACCCATCCGGCCAATGTCGAGCGCTCCAGTTCGACGCCATGACGGGCAAAAATCTGCGCCTGCCGATAGAGCGGTGTGTGGTCGCAATATTTGCTGACCAGCACCTGCGCGAGCATGGATGCCGTGGCCAAACCGCCGGCGATCGGTCGTTCGGGCGCCGGAGCCTGGGTGATTGTTCCGCAGCTGCGGCAGGCATATTTCGGGCGGCAAACGCGCACCACGCGCAACTGTGCTGGCACCCAATCCAGCATCTCGCTGACGCTCTCACCAATCGCATGCAGCGCGCCGCCGCAGCACGTACATCTCTCACCATCGACGTTGAGCACGACCTCTTCGCGGGGCAGATGATCCGGCAGCGGCTTGCGCTTCGGCTGCAGTTTCTGCGTCGGCGCAGACGCCTCCACCGACGCTTGATCTGCCCCGACAGCCGACAGATCGATGTCCAAGTCTTCCAGTCCAAGGGCGAGTTGATCTGCGTCGAGACGCTCGGAACGACGCCCAAATTGTGCACGCTGAAGCTGTTTGATGATTGCCTGGAGACGCTGGATCTCGCTGTTCCGATGCGCGATGACCGAGGCAATATCGCGCACCAAGCGATGCAGAAGCACTGTATCCGACGGCAGATTGTCGAGATCGAGCTGCATGACCGATTCTACTCGGATACGCTGATTCGACGAAGCAACTTCGCTATTTTCTACGAGGGTTTTTGCGATTCATCCCGTGATGGCCGGTCGCCATCGACGCTCGGGGGTGCGCCAATCGATGCCTTCGATCAGCATGGCAAGCTGTGCCGGCGACAGCGTCACCGTGCCGCCGGGATCGCTCATTCTTGGCCAGATGAAGCCGCCCTGGTCGAGCCTCTTGCTGAAGAGGCAAAGCCCGTTGCCGTCCCAGAACAGGATCTTCAGCGTGCTTGCTTTCTTACCTCGGAAGGCAAACAGGTGGCCGGAGAATGGATCCTTCTTGAGGTGCTCCTGAACGAGCGCGGCGAGGCCATCCAGGCCCTTGCGCATGTCAGTATACCCCAAAGCCAAATGCACTTTCACGCCGGCCGGCACGATCATCATCGCGCTGTCTCCTGCTCAATGACATGGCGACGGACTGCATCCGGATCGCTGCCGATTGGTGCGAAGACGCGACGGCCATCGTCCAATTCGATAACCGTCATGCCGTCGGGCGGCTGCAACAGATCGTTCAGGACGAGGGGTGCGGATTGCGCTCCGGCGACCTTCACAGCCGCTAACTTCGTCCGCACTTGCTTACTGAACCCGAACTGGACCCGCCAGCGGAACAACATGCTGGTGACGATGCCGTGGCGCCGGCAAATCTCGGCGGCGGTGGCGCCGGGGAGCTCAGACTCGGTCACTATCGTGAGCTTTTCCTCGTTGCTGAAGCGACGTCGGTTGGCGCGTCCATCGCTCGGCGGATCCGCGATTGGCGCATCTGTCAAGTGCGTTCCGGTGGCGGACTGCTTAGCAGCGCTGCTAGCGCTAGCACTAGGCCGTGTGGACAGTTACCTTATCCAGAGCAGAGTGGCGGCAATGGCGACGACGGCGAAGTAGTTTCGCG
>NZ_JBEGDB010000521.1:0-2280 GCF_043638955.1 Bradyrhizobium sp. 31Argb
TAGAAAGGGATCAGGAGCGGTCAGTTTCCAACTAACAAACCGGTTCAAGCGGTCCCGCTCCGCGGGTCCATTTCAGTAGCGCGTCGTAACCAGCCATTCTCCTGCCCACACGCCAGTGTGGAAACGGGACAGCCGAAGAAATTCGGCACCGTGTTTTTCAAAAATCTTCTTCGCCCGCTTGGCAATCTGGGCCATTTCGTCGGCCTTGTCGGTTTTGAAACGAGTAAATTGCACAATCGACATGGGCTACCTCCATCGTGATTTAAAATGTCCAAGAGGCATGTATCGAGCGACATTTGAGGAGCGAACCTCGATGCAATCTCGATGAAGGTTTGTCTTCATCGACTTGATCTTGGTTCAGGCTTCGCAAGCGACAACAACTCTGGCCTATCTAGGCGGATGGACTCGCATCGTCACTGGCTAAAGCAGGTAGGCTGATTATCGAGGCTTGAAACTGCTGCCGGTTTGATCGAGACGCAGCTAAGAGAGGAGGAGTGCGAAGAGCGACTTCGCAACCTCATCCGCGTCTTTTCAGCCTGCATCCTGATGTGGCCGGCGGAAGTGTGTGCCCCGGCGGATCGTGGGGATCGCGCCGGGGCGTCGCTCCCTCTCAACCGACCATTGGGCTAGGGGGCTGAGATGATCAGCGAGAGATCGCACGTCAAACGAAGCACAACCGGTGCCGGGATGTGAGTGCAAATTGTGCCAAGCCACTGCAGAATTTTGAGAAGCTTGCACGCAGGTGCCTCGTTCTTCACTTGGCAAAAACAAAAAGCGACCGGTTCATTGCGGCAAGGTCTCTACGAGGGCGCCTGAAACGAACCTTACTGTGGCCGCTTCGCCTTTCTGATGTGTTCGATGGCCGTCAAGTACGCTGCCACGGCAACCATCAGCACACCCACAGCGAACGCGACTCCTTCAAGAATCAACACGATCTTTTCCTTTCACTCATCGGGCTAGGACACCCTCTGAGCGTTCCTCTGATCATGGATATAGGACGCTCGCGCCTCGGGCGCGGCCTTCTGTGGCTTAAATTCGCGTAAGGCGCGTTTGTGTGACGGCTCGATCGCGTAGGCAATCTCGAGAGCTTGCGGTGCGGCTTTCCCGGGGCCGTCGGTGGCAGGTTTTCATGCAGCGATCTTGTCTTCCTTATCGGCGCCGCGCATGACCGTCGTCAGCACGCCGTTCGGCCTCTGTAGCGCCTTGGCCTCATCGCAGGGTGTGTAAACTGCAACACACGATACAAGCGCGAATCGCTGTAGACTGAAGTGGCGTCCTCAAACGCGCCTCCCTAGCCTTGAGCCCGTCGCAAATGGCGGGCTTCCTTCAAGACGGCGCT
The DNA here is from genome assembly GCF_043638955.1 of Bradyrhizobium sp. 31Argb. Lineage (NCBI taxonomy): Bacteria > Pseudomonadati > Pseudomonadota > Alphaproteobacteria > Hyphomicrobiales > Nitrobacteraceae > Bradyrhizobium > Bradyrhizobium sp. 31Argb. Next base: position 1,340 of record NZ_JBEGDB010000521.1, read on the forward strand.
CGGGTCGCTGGTGTTCGCACCGGTGCACGCCTGTGTGCACCAGCGGGGTCTCCGCATTCCTACTGACTCGAATTTCATTCCCTTGTTACACGCTTCGGCATTTAATTGCCGCATCGTATTACCTGATCATATTTGCGAATGACCCGGCAGCCGCACCTGCCGGGTTTTTCGTTCCTGCCCCGAGGGGCGCTAGATTTTAGTTTTGACGCGTTTTCTTCACGCGAACCGGCATCCACTTCGCTCGAAAACGCTCTAATCCTTGAAGGCTCTGATGGACGGCTGGATCGTCAAACGGTAAGCGACCGAGCTGTCGCCGTTGAAAGTCTCCAGCGATGTACCGCAAGCGGGGCAGCGATATTCGCCTGGCTCGCCCTTCTCGGATGACAGCTCGATCCTGCGGAAGCCTGCCCCACATTTTGGGCAGGTCACGTCGTCTTTCTTCATCAGATCACCCTTCGGTATGTGCCAACGGTTTACCCTGCGCCGGGCGGCAGAGCCATGATCTGAGAGTTACGAGTGTAACAACGTGCGGAGGCGCCCGACAACCGTCGGTTCACGCTGGCGGGCCGCTCCAGTCCAAGCGACAAGTCGAAACTGGAGAATTGGTCAAGCTTTGCACAGCCAACCTTTCCTCGTTCAAGCGCCTTTCGATAAACCCGCGCTCAAGGTCCGAAAGATTGGTCCCAAGCAGCCGCCGATATCGGCTGATGTTGTTGTTATGGGCCCGCAGACGGGTGACTTTATCGTCGCTCATCGAGCCTCCAATGTGCAGAAGAAGTCAATTGTGAAGCTGTGGGAATGCCGTCGCTGCCTAACCATCGATATGAAGCTGTCGCAGGTTCAGCTCGGCCTCGACGTTCGGTGGTCGCATTGCCTCACCAAGGATGTTACCGGAGAACTGACCGTCAGGATTGGGGCGGCGATACCGAATCGGATCGGTG
>NZ_JBEGDB010000522.1:0-2274 GCF_043638955.1 Bradyrhizobium sp. 31Argb
GATGCTCTGCAGACCGACGAGCTCTGCCCCTGCAACCGCGAGATCGGCGGCGAAACGCTGAAGGTTGCTTGAGGCATCATGTCAATTGAGCAGTTGATGGACCAGATCCCCGATTTCGCCAAGGACGTCAGACTGAACCTGGCGTCGATGATATCAGATGAGACGCTATCACCGCAGAGGAAACACGGGCTGTTGCTCGCCACCGCAATTGCCGCCCGCAATCCTGTAGTGATCGCCGCAATGGAATCTGCGGTAGCTGTCGTGATGACGCCGGCCGCGGTCGCGGCGGCGAAATCCGCAGCCTCGGTGATGGCGATGAACAACGTCTACTACCGCTTCGTTCACCTCTCCGCCAACCCGGAATACAAGACGATGCCGACGCGGCTACGCATGAACGTCATCGGCAATCCCGGCGTGGACAAGGCCGATTTCGAGCTGTGGTCGCTGGCGGTAAGCGCCATCAACGGCTGCGGGGCCTGCATGGACGCGCATGAGAAGGCGCTGCGGGAGGCCGGCATCAGCACGGCGGTCATCCAGACCGCGGTCGGTCCCGCTCCGCGGGTCCATTTCAGCGGTGGTTGGCGACAAAGAGCGCTTCGTCCGCGCGGTCCCGTATCGACCCGGTGGCGAACACGCTCTCGATGGGATTGGTGGTGCGCAAGTGATCCCAACGTTCGGGAAGAAAATCGAAGGCCAGCAGTGCGTCGCGATCCTTCACCAGGCATTCGACCGCCCAGCCGTACTGGCGCAATACTTCTCGGCGAAGACGTCGATCACCGCTTCGGCGGACGCTCGGTTCGCGCCCAATGGACCTCGCAGAACTCTTCTTGCATGGTGGCCTGCACGGAGAGTGGGACCATGTCCAGGACGTTCACGGTGTTGTGCACCCAGCCTCGCTGGTGGCGTGTGCCGGGAAAGACCTCGTCGAGCGCCTTGTAGAAGTCGCGCTCGCCGGCGCCGATATTGGCCAAACTCGTTGTTATTGATGACGTCATCTGGATTGTTTTGCCAAGCCACGCCTCCCTTAAGGTAGGTCAGCGTGTGGCCCTGCGCGCCAAAAGCGTAACCGAGATGACCGGCGCCAGTTACAAAGACATTTGGGTTTGCCTTGCAGTTTGCGCTCACTATCGTGCCGGAGCCGGCGAGGCAGGTATTTGTGCCGTTGCAGACTGCACCGCTAGCAGTGGGGCCAAACACCGACCTATTCCGCTGCCAGTTGTAGCCGATCCGGCCGCCTGCCAGGAACACAGGAGTATTGACGACGCCATAAACGGACGGACCGTAGGGATTGCTGAAGGGTTTTTGGCCGTAACCACCGTCGACGTGCCCGCCAATACATCCTCCGGACCAGCTCCGCAGGGTCGGTGGCACTTGTGCTGCTGGCCCAAGGGTTCGCCGAATTGGCTGCACCGTTTTCGACCAGCGCAACCGTTGTCGCTCTCCAAGATCGCATCAAACACTCCGCGGCGCTTTCCCGATCCACAACCAAGCGCCTTCGAGCTGGCAATCGGTGATGGCACCGCGAATGAAGCAAGCAGCGTGCCGCTTGGAAATTGGGGTCTCCAGTTACTTGGCGCGCGATGATGTGCGCCGGACCTGATACGAGCGAGCACGCGGATCCTGCTTGCGGCGATCGAGGGCAGCGGCCGGAGTTTCGCAAATCGGATCGTCGGACGGCCGCGCTCCACTCAGCAGGCGCCGGCCACAGCGCGCGGCCTCGGTCTGAGGCTGCAACGACTGCTCCTCGGCCCAGTCGAACAATCCTCAATGCACCACTCCCCGCCGCGCTTGTCGAACGAGCCGCAACAGCGTCGCCCGATCGGAACTGCCGCACGGGCCCATCCTTGCCGCCGCGCTGCATGACAAGGAAGCACGTCGCAGAGCGGCGCGCGTCGGGCCGACCAGTTCTGTCATAACTGGCCGAACTGGTGGATACTGCGGGCGCGCTTTTGAGCACCTCTCGCGCGGGGAGGCAGGAGCCCTCCGCAGGCCCGGAATAGATGCCATGCCGATCGTGGGGTCGATAGGAGCGGCGCAGCATGGCCTTGCTGGCCCGGGCCATGCAGCGGCAGTACCGATAGATGCAGTTGCGGATCGCCAACCGGTCCAAAGGTTCCATCAGGATCGCTTCATTCAATCACCAACTATCCCGTCTCCGTAGCTAACACTCCAGTCGGAAAACATTGGTGAGAATGTTCCCTCTAGGCCGTGTGGACTCTTGGGATTCTCAAATCAGATTGAACGTGATTCAAGGCTTTCTTTTAGGAGGAAGCC
>NZ_JBEGDB010000523.1:0-2235 GCF_043638955.1 Bradyrhizobium sp. 31Argb
GGCATTGGGGCAGCGAGAGGAGCTCAAAGCCAAGCTCTTCCACGTTCAATCGGATGGAGCTCGGCGTGACTCGGACGATTGCGCAGGGCGTGACAATGTCATTGTCGTGCCGATGGAAATCACCATTGATCTTGCTCATGGTTTTGGAGAGGTGCGCAGGGTAGTCGCAGCCGAATGCGCTCAACTGAGGGAGCACGATAGCTTTGCGCGAGATCTTACTACGCGCTGCGCGACACAGCGAGGTGTGGAGGTGCAACGATCGGACCGGCTGAGGCCGATTGGGATCAGTATTACGGCAAACAGCTGTTCTGCCCATAGTGATTTAGCGTTGAATGCTAGTTCGGAGCCAGCCTTATGTGGTGATTTGCTGACGTTTGAGGTTTTGCGCTCTGGATGGGAGCTTTCGATGCCGCTTTCATGCCAGTCGCGTGATCCCGATCGGATCAACCACATGGTGCAAAATTTGATTTGTGCTCTGATGGTCGATACCGAGCAGCCGGTTCGGCGGATTGAGCTGCTGTCGACCGCTGAGCGCACGCATCTTTTGGAGGAGTTGAACCGGACGGGCGTCTTATCCTTCGAACAAGTGCATTCAAGAGCTGTTCGAGGTCGAGGTGAGGAAAGCGCCCAACGAAACTTCTATTACTTTACTCGAACGAGAATTTGAGCGTGACGAGCTTCAGAAGCTGCTCTCTCTGGGTGCGTAGAAATGACAGATATCGTTAGGGGCAGTTTGGAAAATCTGGATGTAGAAGGCTTGAGCAAGCTTCTAGTCCTCGCCAAGGAGAGAAACCGGAGTAGCAGCCGAAAAGCTACGTTGATACGAAAGGTTGGGCGCCAAACCGCGCTAGCACCATCGTTTGCGCAGCAGCGGCTGTGGTTTTTGGCGCAGCTGGATCAGGGCGGCACACACTATCACGTGCCGTCGGCCTGGCGGCTCAAGGGTGGGCTCGACCGCAGCGCCTGGCAGCGCAGCCTGGACCGTTTGTTTGCGCGGCATGAGGCGCTGCGCAGTCGCTTTGTCGCGCTGGAGGGCAAGCCCCGGGTTGAGCTTCTGCCGGAGGAGGCGGGGCTGCCGGTTGTGGAGCACGATCTGCGGGGCAGGCTGGATGCGGACGCCGCGCTGTCGCAGCTGTGCCAGCAGGAGGCGCGCACGCCGTTCGATCTGGCGCGGGGCCCGCTGATCCGCGGCCGGCTGATCCGGCTGTCGGACGAGGCGCACGTGTTCCTGCTGACCCAGCACCACATCGTCTCGGACGGCTGGTCGCTGGGCGTGTTGGTGCGCGAGCTCACTCAGCTGTACCAGGCGTTCGTGGCCGGAGACGACGATCCGCTGCCGCCGCTTGCGCTGCAGTATCCGGACTATGCCGCCTGGCAGCGGCAGTGGCTGTCGGGCGCGCGGCTGCAGCGCCAGGCGCAGTATTGGCGCAGCAATCTGTGCGGCGCGCCGGCCCGTCTGGCGCTGCCGACGGACCGGCCGCGGCCGGCGCAGCAGTCGTTTGCCGGGGCCGGTGTGGCGGTGGTGATCGATGCGGATCTGACGCGGGGGCTGAAGCGGCTGAGCCGGCAGCATGGCACGACATTGTTCATGACGGTGCTGGCGGGGTGGGCTGCGGTGCTGTCGCGGCTGTCGGGGCAGGACGACATTGTGATCGGGGTGCCGAGCGCCAATCGGGGGCACCGCGAGATCGAAGAGCTGATCGGCTTCTTCGTCAACACGTTGGCGGTTCGGCTCGACCTGTCGGGCGGGCCGAGCGTGTCGGAGCTGTTGGAGCGGACGCGGCGCACGGCCCTGGGAGCGCAGGAGCACCAGGACCTGCCGTTTGAGCAGGTGGTGGAGATCGTGCAGCCGTCGCGGTCGCTGGATCACACGCCGTTGTTCCAGGTGATGCTGGCCTGGGAGAACAACGCCGCTCAGTCCTTCGATCTTGCCGGGCTGATGGTGGAGGCGGCCGGGGACGGGTACGACCAGGTCAAGTTCGATCTGGAGCTGAGCCTTGGCGAGCAGGGTGAGGTGATCGCCGGGACGCTGGGCTATGCCACGGCGCTGTTCGATCGCGCGAGCATTGAGCGGCAGCGGGATTATCTGCTGGCGCTGCTGCGGGCGATGGTTGCCGATGCGCAGCAAGAGGTCGGGCGGATTGAGCTGCTGCCGGCTGCTGAGCGCAGGTATCTGCTGGAGGAACTGAACCGGACGGCGGCGCCGTATCCCTCGCAGCGGTGCATCCACGAGCT
>NZ_JBEGDB010000524.1:0-2213 GCF_043638955.1 Bradyrhizobium sp. 31Argb
CATCAACCCGCCCTGCCGCCTCAAGCGGCGGGCTCCTGTCCCTGATTATCGTGTCTCACGATAAGGGTGCACTTCAGTAGACGTTGACGCAGATGCCCCGGGTTGCGCGGAGCCTGTCATCGGGCGCGCGTTCGCGCGACCCGTTGGCTCCACCCGGGCTACACTCTCGCTGCGATAGAGCGCTATTCCTTCACCGCGCCGGTGAGCGAGGAGACGTAATAGTCCACGAACAGCGAGTAGAAGATCGCGACCGGCAACGAGCCGAGCAGCGAGCCCGCCATCAGCGCGCCCCATTGATAGACGTCGCCGGAGACGAGCTCGGTCAGGATCGCGACCGGCACGGTCTTGTTGGCGCTGCTCTGGATGAAGGCGAGTGCGTAGATGAACTCGTTCCATGACAGCGTGAACGAGAAGATGCCGGCCGAGATCAGCCCGGGCACGGCCAGCGGCAGCGTGATTCGCCGCAGGATCTGCAGCCGTGTTGCGCCGTCCACCAGCGCGCATTCCTCGAGCTCATAGGGGATCGACTTGAAATAGCCGATCAGCAGCCAGGTGCAGAACGGCACCAGGAAAGTCGGATAGACCAGAATCAGCGCCAGGGGACTGTCGAACAGGCCGAACTGCACCACGACAGTCGCGAGCGGAATGAACAGGATCGACGGCGGCACCAGATAGGCGAGGTAGATGCCGAGGCCCACATAGGGGCTGCCGCGGAAGCGCAGCCGCTCGATCGCGTAGGCCGCAAGCGTGCTCGCGAGCAGCGACAGGAAGGTGGAGCCGATCGCCACCAGCATCGTCGTCTTCAGCCAGCGCGGATAGGCGGTGTTGAACAGGAGGTGCTGGATATGCGCCAGCGTCGGCGAGGATATCCAGAACGGGTTGTGCTCCTTGTAGTTCAGCAGCTCCGCGTTCGGTTTGAACGCGGTCACCGCCATCCAGTAGAACGGGAACAGCAGGATGATGACGAAGCAGGCGAGCGGCAGATAGATCATCATCATCCGCCGCGCGCGGGAGTCCCACGCCATGGTGTCGGGCCCTGCGCTTGCGACGTTGGTTGGTTGCGCGGCTGCGTCAGTCATCGCTCTCTCCCTGCTGCCATTTGCGCCGGGCCAGGCCGAAATAGCTGAACAGTGTCGCGAACACCAGGAACGGCACCATCGACACCGCGATCGCCGCGCCCTCGCCGAGTTCGCCGCCGGCGATGCCGCGCTGGAACGCCAGCGTCGCGAGCAGGTGCGTGGAATTCACCGGCCCGCCGCGGGTGATGGCGTAGACGAGCTGGAAATCGGTGAAGGTGAAGATGATCGAGAACGTCATCACGATGGCGAGGATCGGCATCATCATCGGGAAGGTGATGTAGCGGAAGCGCTGCCAGGACGAGGCGCCGTCGAGCATCGCCGCCTCGTAGAGCGAGGGCGAGATCGTCTGCAGGCCCGCCAAGAGCGAGATCGCCACGAACGGGATGCCGCGCCAGATATTGGCGGCGATCAGCGAGAACCGCGCCGGCCAGGCCGAACCGAGAAAATCGATATTGGTCGAGCGCCAGTGCAGCACGTCCACCAGCAGATAGGAGATGATCGAGAATTGCGGATCGTAGATCCACCAGAATGCCAGCGCCGACAGCACGGTCGGCACGATCCATGGCAGCAGCACGATGGCGCGCAGGATGCTCTTGAACGGGAAGTGGTTGTTGAGCAAGAGCGCGAGCCAGAAGCCGAGTGCGAATTTTCCGAAGGTCGCGACGGCCGTATAGAAGACGCTGTAGAACACCGCGCCCCACCACAGGGGATCGCTGAGCAGGTACTGGAAGTTCTCCAGCCCGACATAGATGCCGCGCCGCCCGATCGTGGTGTCGGTGAAGGCGAGCCAGACGCCGAGCCCGAGCGGATAGGTGAGGAACACGGCGAGTAGCCCGATCGCCGGCGCAAGGCACACGACGATCAGGAACGGCTTGTAGTCGAGCAGGCGCGCGAACCAGTTCGGCTGGCGCAGCGCGATGCCTCGGGGAGATAGTGTGGTCACGGACATGAATACGTGTCCTGCTTTGGGCTGTCATTCCGGGGCGATGCGCAGCATCGAACCCGGAATCTCGAGATTCCGGGTCTGGTCCTTCGGACCATCCCCGAATGACGGAACGCGACTAGTGGTCTATCACAGTGATTTTGACTCTTTGGGGGTGGCTGGATAGGCGCGGCCGAGTTTGGCGCGAGCTT
>NZ_JBEGDB010000525.1:0-2211 GCF_043638955.1 Bradyrhizobium sp. 31Argb
TGCCTGCGTCCACGATCTTCGAATCATGGTTGCCCATGGATTCAGAATCCTCAGTCAATTACAACTGTAATGCTAGACTATGATTTTGTGCGATAGCGCTGCGTGAGCGCTGGCCTGAGGGTCCGCCGCACGTCGCCGTCGCGTTCTTCCTGTCGTGGACGCATCAATTCTTACGGCTCATAGCGGGTCATGAGCGACCACGCGAGAGATACCCTTCGAAGTCGTCGACAAGACCCGGAAATCAGAGCGGCCTCTTGAAGAACTCAACGAGCTGGTCGAGAACGACGCGCGTCTTCGGCGGCATGCGACGACCCGCAGGGATCAGCGCGTGGACGGGAGGCCCGTTAACATCGGCCTGAGGCAGCACGTGTTCGAGCTCGCCGGATTCGACATGCATCGCCGCAACACGATCGAAGATCTGCGCGATGCCCATGCCGGCGATGGCCGAGTCGATGAAGGCGCGCCCGTCTCCCGTGATGACGCTCGCGGGTGGCGCGGTATTGAACACGCACTTCCCGTTGGTCACCGTCCACGGCCTTGTTTTGCCCGACCCCGCCCGAAAGATGATGGCTTCGTGTCCCGTCAGATTGTCGACGGAGATAAGTGGAGCATGACGCCCTAGATAGTCCGACGACGCATAAAGGCCGAGTCGGATGTCGCAGAGCTTCCTCGCGGTCATATCGCCTTCGGCCGGCAATTCGCCGGCGCGCACGACGATGTCCCAGCCATCCTTGACCGGATCCGACTGACGGTCGCTGAGAGACAACTCGATCGTGACCTTGGGATGGCGTTCGCGAACCTGCACGAAAACCGGTAGGAGCATTCGGCCGAAGCCGATCGGAATATCGAGTCGCACTCTTCCGACGGGTTCGTCGCGCCGCGCCGAGAGTGTGATCTCGGCCTCGTTCAATCCGTCCAGCGCGGCGCGCGCGGCGTCGAGATAGAGCTCGCCGTCCTCAGTGAGGCGGACTGCCCTGGTGGTCCGCTGCAGGAGCCTGGTCCCAAGTCTCACCTCCAGCCGCTGCACCGCCTTGCCGACGTTAGACTTGCTGGTGCCAAGCTTCTCGGCGGCCTTGGTGAAGCTCGCGTTCTGGGCGACGGCGACGAACGTCGCTATGTCGTTGATGGGAAGCTCGGTGGAGGCCATCTGTCATCTCCGGGGCGACAAAAGAGTATTCTCCGCTGAATTATCGCTCTGCAGAGGGTATTGCCACTCCCTTTTGTTCGAGTAACGTCAGTCCGAATCGCGTTCCGTGCCAATTAAATATTTGCGTTTACTTATCTAAGTCGGCCTAACCATTATTGTATCCCAAAGAGAGACAAACAATCGCTTTCAGCACCGTTTATCAACAGCATTCCTTGGATCATATCGACGACCAACCTACGGAGGTCGCCGTGAAACTGGATTGCCTGACCCGAGACCTGATCAACACCGGCGTAATCGACGCCATCGTGGCGCGTGATGCGCCCACCGTCCGGATCCTTTCGGAGATCGAACGTCAAGAATCGTTGCTCCGGACGCTCGCCGCGAAACCACGCGATGACGTCTGGCTGTTCGGTTATGGGTCGCTAGTCTGGAATCCGACCATCCATTTCGTCGAACGTCGCGTCGCCCAGGTGTTGGGCTGGCATCGCGCCTTCTGCTTGGCGACTCCGGCGGGCCGCGGCTCGCTCGACAATCCGGGACTTGTTCTCGGACTGGACGAGGGCGGCCACTGCGACGGCGTAGCGTTCCGGATCTCCGGCGAGATCGTCGAGTCCGAACTCGCGATGCTGTGGAAGCGTGAAATGCTCTCGAGTGCCTACGTGCCGCGCTGGCTCGATCTTCTGGACGAGCATGGCGAGCGCTTTGGCTGCGGGATCGCCTTCACCATCGATCCTGCTTGCGAACACTACGACGGCGGTCTGGAGCGCGAGCACGTCGTTCGGCGCCTTGCGACCGCCTCCGGCGCCCTGGGCAGCTCTGCGGACTACCTTTTCCGGACCTGCGAAGGCCTGCATGAGCATGGCATCCATGACGAAGAGCTCGAACGTCTCCGTATTGAGGTCGCGGCAGTTCAGTCCGCGCGGGAGGGCTGAACATGCGATGGACGCGCTTCATGATATCCGCGGGCAGCCGGTTCTCCGATTGTGTAGCTAGTGGTCTATCACAGTGATTTTGACTCTTTGGGGGTGGCTGGATAGGCGCGGCCGAGTTTGGCGCGAGCTTTG
>NZ_JBEGDB010000526.1:0-2202 GCF_043638955.1 Bradyrhizobium sp. 31Argb
CGGGGCGCCAGGACCACACGACTTCGCCGTCCGCTGATGTCACGCTCGTCAGTCGCAACACCTGCGTCCACCGCATCTCACCGCAACGTTCGTGACGATCGCGATCCGCCCCTCATCTGGGTGAGACGCGCGGAGTTAAATCACTGATTTGCCCGACGGCGAAAGCGGAATATTTTTCGCAACAGGGATGGACAGACTTTCGACTGATTTGCCCGACGGGCACTTTTTGCATAGCTCGTTGCTGACGTGTTTGGAACGTCGCCGCTGCAGCCGCAGTTGAAGGTCAACGCGATGGGCAGGCCTGAAGCGCGATGAGAAGATGATGCGGTTCAGCTTCTGACGGCCGACCGGAAACATCGCGATCGGCCAGATCATTTCCCGCTCGTGACCCCGAACGGACATCAGGCTAACGCCCAGAGCCGCTCCCCCTGCCGAACTCGCATAGCGCGCAGAGCCGATCGGACCTCACATCGAGCAGCGAACATACGGCATTTCCACCGGCACCGGCTGCTTGGAGCTGAGGGTGATCTTATTTTCTCCGGAGATTTTCACATCGAACTCTACGTCCGAAACCGCGACGCCGTCCGAGCACGACGCAATCATTCGCACATTCGATCCGTCATCGTGCAACGACTTGACAGTGCATTTTTCAAATGTGCCGGTGATCTGCCTTCCCTGCACGATTATGCCGCCTGCGTGGAGATCAGCATCTGGCTTGAAAGCAAGCTTGTTATTCTCTTTGCTAAACACGTCACCACAGGCCGAGGCGTCGATCGTCCAAGCTCCGTTCAAATCCGCAGCCTGGGTCGCGGCCGATAGCGTGACGAGAAGGACTGACAGCACCAATCGATTGAAGGTTCTCATGGAAACTCTCCGATTCAATGGTCAACAGAGCGGGATGACTTTTCTTCGAATCGTCATCCCGCTCTAGCTCTTTGTTTGAGCATGATCTCCGCGCAAACGCTTCGCGTTTGTCGCGAGGGAAAACCGGTCTCCACTTTTCCGGATCATGCTCTAGGTTACCGGAGCCCGTCCGATCGTACCTGGAATTGTCGCCAAATCGGTCTCTTCGACACGGACGGGCGTAGCACCCCGACGTGGCTTTTCGGATCGCTCTTGCGCAGCATCCGAGTGCGACGACTTGGCGGACCTTTCGTTGATCTAAGTCAATAGGTTCTGCGGACCACTTGTCTCCTCCGCCCAGCCCGCCGTACCGCGCGACATCTTTCGCTTTTGTGCGGCAGCGCAAAACGTGTAGAGATGCGCGACCAAAGAAGAACAAGCTCAAAGGGAGGCACGACTTGAAACGACTGGCCATGATTGCCGCTGTGCTCGCGATGGTGAGCTCAGTGGCCTCCGCGCAGACCTATCCGGCCCGGCCCATCACCCTGCTGGTGCCGTTTGCGGCCGGCGGGCCGACCGACACGGTGGCGCGGATGACGGCGCAATCGATGTCGAAACTCTTGGGCCAGACCATCGTCGTCGAGAACGCCACCGGCGCCGGCGGCACCATCGCCACCGCGCGCGCCGCCCGGGCCGAGCCCGATGGCTATACGCTGCTGGTTCACCACATCGGCATCTCGACGGCGGCAACCCTATACCGCAAGCTGCCCTACGACACCAAGACGGCGTTCGCGCCGATCGGCCTCGTCACCAACGCGCCGATGACCATCATCGCCCGGCCCGACCTGCCGCCGAACAATCTCGCCGAGCTGATCAGCTACATCAAGGCCAACGGCGACAAGATGACCTTCGGCAACGCGGGCCTGGGCGCCGCCTCGCATCTCTGCGGCATGCTGTTCATGACCGCGATCGACAAGCAGGTGCTCACCGTGCCCTACAAGGGCAACGCCCCCGTGATGAACGACCTGATCGCAAAACAGATCGACCTCACCTGCGACCAGACCACCAACACCACAGGCCCGATCGCCTCCAAGCTCGTGAAGAGCTACGCCATCACCACCAAATCCCGCCTCGCCTCCATGCCCGACCTGCCCACCGCCGACGAAGCCGGCCTGAAGGGCTTTGAAGTCGGCGCCTGGCACGGCCTCTACGCGCCCAAGGGCACGCCCGACGAGATCGTGCGGAAGCTGTCGAAGACGCTACAAGAAGCCCTCCGCGACCCGGTGAAATGGACCCCGATTGTGGGACCACGTGCTTAGTTGGAAGGGGCTGCTCCGTTTGATAGACGGAGCGCATGAT
>NZ_JBEGDB010000527.1:0-2185 GCF_043638955.1 Bradyrhizobium sp. 31Argb
GCTCCCTCGTTTGAGATTTCGACAACCTCATTCTGGCACAACTGATGCCGTAGGGGGCCGTCCACCCCATCAACCACGAATGCTTGTGATGTGTAAGCTGTGACCGCTTGCTCGCGTCACAACGAAAGCCCGTGGTTATGGGTCCCGGGTCAAGCCCGGGACGACGGAGACTGAGTCCCCTCTCAACCTCCCGTTCACCAAGTGGAAACGTCCGGCGGCTAGAGTTCCGCCGGCTGTCTTGGGGGTGGGGAAAGTGATCGTCTCGACGAGGCGCGCGCAACGCCGCGCGTTGTTCATTCTTGCGCTGACGCTGCTGTTGGCTGCTACGCGTTTCATCACCGAGAGCTGGGCGGCAGGTGCCTTTGCGGTCGGCAAATGCGGCGCCTATGGCCAGGCTTACGACTATGCCGCCGAAGCAGAGGCGCGCGCCGCGGCGCTGAAGCAATGCAAGGGCGAGTGCACCACCGTCACGATGAAGCGTGCCTGCGCTGCGCTCTCCATCGACATGATGAATCCCTGCGGCGCTCACGGCTACGCGGTGGAGCCGAAGATCTCGCGCTCACTGAACGCCGCTACGCGCAAGTGCTACGAATATGGCGGCAAGGAATGCGTGATCCGCGCCTGGGCCTGCGACGCCAAGGGTTAGCGCGGCCGTTGTAGCGTCGTAGCCCGGGCGGAGCGAAGCGTAACCCGGGGCGCTAGAACCGCTGGTGCAGCTTCCCGGGTTACGCTTCGCTCCATCCGGGCTACGGACTTCACCCGGGCTACAGATTGTCGCAGTTGTCATCGCGCTGTCACGCGCGCACATTCGGCGCGCCCTTTGACACCGATCAAAAGGCGAGAGGGCGGTCACCGCTAGTCTGCGTTCCAAAGCGAAGGAGTAGACAGATGCCGACCATGAAAGCCGCTGTTGTCCGAAATTTTGGCAAGCCACTCGAGATCGAGAATGTGCCGGTGCCGGAACCGGGGCCGGGCGAAGTTCTGGTCAAGGTGAAAGCCTGCGGCGTGTGTCACACCGATCTGCACGCCGCATCCGGTGACTGGCCGGTGAAGCCGGTTCCGCCGTTCATTCCTGGCCATGAGGCTGCCGGCATTGTCGCGGCACTCGGCCCGGGTGTGACCAATCTCAAAGTCGGTGACGCCGTCGGTGTCGCCTGGCTGCATGACGCCTGCATGCGCTGCGAATATTGCGAGACCGGTTGGGAAACCCTGTGCGAGCACCAGCACAACACCGGCTACAGCGTGAACGGCGGCTTCGCCGAATATGTGATCGCGTCGGCCGCCTTCGCCGCGCGATTGCCGGCCAATGTCGATTTCGCAAAGGTGGCGCCGATCCTGTGCGCGGGCGTCACGACCTACAAGGGATTGAAGGAGACTGAAGCGCGGCCGGGCGAGTGGGTCGTCATCTCCGGCGTCGGCGGGCTCGGCCATGTCGCCATCCAATATGCCAAGGCAATGGGGCTCAAGGTTGCCGCGGTCGATATCGCCGAGGACAAGCTCGAGCTTGCACGCACCACCGGCGCGGATCTTGCCGTCAATGCGCTGTCCGACAGGGCGGTGGAGAAGGTGCTGGCATCGACCGGGGGAGGGGCGCACGGCGTGCTGGTGACGGCGGTGTCGACGGCCGCGTTCGCGCAGGCGCTCAAGATGGTCCGCCGCAAGGGGACGGTCAGCCTCGTTGGCCTACCGCCGGGCGAATTCCCGACCCCGATCTTCGATGTCGTCTTGAAGCGCATCACCGTGCGCGGCTCGATCGTCGGCACCCGCCGCGATCTCGACGAAGCCATCGCCTTCGCAACCGACGGCAAGGTGCACGCCGAGATCAACAAGGCGCCGCTCGAGAAGATCAACGACATCTTCGACCGGATGAAATCCGGAAAGATCGACGGCCGCATGGTGCTGGAGTTCGGTTAGGGCCCATCCTCGTCATTCCGGGATGCGCCGAAGGCGCAGGCCCGAAATCCATTTCTCCGCTTGCTCTCGTGGCACGATGGATTCCGGGTTCGTGCTGCGCACGCCCCCGGAATGACGGGTTCCGCTCCACCCGGGGCTAGCCTCGTAGCCCGGGTGGAGCGTCAGCGTAACCTGGGAACCGGCACCGCTGCGGATCGCATTGCCTCACCAAGGATGTTACCGGAGAACTGACCGTCAGGATTGGGGCGGCGATACCGAATCGGATCGGTGT